>DATBKA010000075.1:0-3281 GCA_036556105.1 Ilumatobacteraceae bacterium
GCCGGCGCTTGCGTCGTGGGCGCCGCAGGCTGCCGACCGGCGGTGATGATCGACTTCCCGGAGCCACACCCGCCGACGAGCACGGCCGCGATCAGGACAGCGGCGACGCGCCTCATCCCTTGACTGCCCCCGCGGTGAGGCCGCGCACCAGCTGGCGCTGGAAGATGATCAGCATGATGAAGATCGGCAGGGCAGCGATCACTGTTCCCGCGGTGACCAGGTTGAGCTTGTCGATGTCGCCGGTCTTCAATCGCTCGAGACCGATCTGAATGGTCCGGTGGTCGTCGTCGGTGATGATCGTCGACGGCCACAGGTACTGGTTCCATGTGCCGAGGAACGTGAACAGGCCGAGCGCGCCGAGGGTCGGCCTGCTGAGCGGCGCGGCCACCTCGAGCAGAAAGCGGAAATGGCCGACCCCGTCGAGCGCCGCCGCCTCGCGCAGGTCCTTGGGCACGGTGAGGAACACCTGACGGACGAGGAACGTGCCGAACGTCGTCGCCAGCAGCGGGACGATCAGGCCCTGATAGCTGTTGAACCAACCGAGCGAATCGATCGTGCGCTGGTTGACCACGATCGTCAGCTCGGCAGGGACCAGCAACGTGGCCAGGAAGACGACGAACGTCGCCCCCCTTCCCGGAAAGTCGACGAACGCGAATGCATACGCGGCCAGCAGGCTGGTGACGATGACGCCGGCGGTGACCGCGACCGCGACCACGATGCTGTTCAGCAACAGGCGACCGAGATCACCGATCCGCCACGCGGCGCGCAACGTGTCGAGGGTGAGGTTGATCGGCAACAACGACTTCGGGTGATCGATGGCGTCGGGGCCGCTCTTCAACGCTTGCATCAGGGTTGCGTAGATCGGGAACAGCACGACGAAGGCGAGCAGGACGAGCAACGCGTAGCGGCCCGCCTTGCGTGCCCCGCGCAGGCCCGTCCCCGGACTCGTGTCAACTCGCATAGTGCACTCGCTTGTCGAGACCGCGGAACTGCACCAGGGCAAGCACCAACAACACGAAGAACAACAACACGGCGGCGCTCGACTTCAACCCAATGTCGTTCTTGACGAGCGAGTTCTGCCCATAGATCAGGTATGGCACGGTCTGCGTCGGCCGTTCCGGGTCGGGCCCGCCGCCAGTGAGCAAGGCGATCTCCCCGTACGCCTGGAAGGCCCGCGTCGTCAGCACGACGGACGTGAACAGGATCGTCGGGCCGAGCATCGGCAAGGTGACGTTGGTGAAGCGCATCCAGCCACCGGCGCCGTCGACCAGCGCGCTCTCGTACAGCTCGCGCGGGATGCTCTGCAGCGCGGCGGTGATGACGATGAACGTGAATCCCAGACTGGCCCAGATGCTGCTGAGCGCAACGGCAGGCAGCGCGGTACCCGGGTCGCGCAGCAGACCCGGCTGTTTCAACGAGGGGATCAACCCGTGGAGGAGGTCGGGCAGCACTCCGACCTCGGGCTGCAGCAGCACGAACCACACCAGGCTGGCGACAGCCACGCTGGTGGCGACGGTCGAGGAGAACACGGTTCGGAAGAAGCCGATGCCGCGGATCTGCTTGTCGGCGAGGACGGCAAGGCCGATGCCGAGGGCCAAGCCCACGGGCACGGTCATCAACGCCAAGCGGCCGGTGTTGGCCAGGGAATGCTGGAACTCGTTGCTGCGGAAGACGTCGATGTATTGGCCCCAACCGCCTTCACGACACCGCTTGCCGGTGGCGTCGCACCGCAGGTGGCCGAGCTGGATGGCCCGCACCAACGGATAGACCACGAACACACCGAGGATCAACGCCGACGGGGCGAGCATCGCCGTCGCCACGGGCAGCTCGCGCACGCGCCTGTTCATTGGTCGAGCCGTCGCTCGGTGACGGGGTCGAAGCGATGCCGATGCAGTTCGGCGGCATCGAGGTGAACGGCGCTGCCAGGGCTCGGCACCGCTGCGTCCGCATCCTGGCGCACCACCACCCGGGCGCCGTCGGCGTCGCAGATCAGCAGGGTCTCGTGGCCGAGTTGCTCGACGACCCGAACGGTTGCGGCCATGCCGTCGGCGCCGACGCGCAGGTGCTCCGGCCGCACTCCGACCAGCGCATCGCTGCGTTCGAAGACCCCGGCCGGCATCACGTTCATCGGTGGAGTGCCGATGAACCGGGCGACGAACACCGTCTCCGGTCTCGAGTACACCTGTTGTGGAGTTCCGATCTGCTGCAGCTGGCCCTCGTTCATCACCGCCACGTGGGTGCCCATCGTCATCGCCTCGACCTGATCGTGAGTGACGTACAGGATCGTGGCCTCGAGCCGGTGATGGAGGTCGACGAGCTCGGCACGGGTCTCGCCGCGCAGCTTGGCGTCGAGGTTGGACAGCGGCTCGTCCATGCAGAACACCGCCGGCTGACGGACGATCGCTCGCGCCAAAGCGACACGCTGACGCTGGCCGCCGCTGAGCTGTCCCGGTTTGCGATCGAGGAAGGCACCGAGCCCGAGCGATTCGGCAGCGGTCTTTGCCTTGGCGCTGCGGTCGGGCTTGGGCTCGCCGCGCGCCTTCAGCGGAAACTCGATGTTGGCCTGCACCGTCTTGTGCGGGTAGAGCGCATACGACTGGAAGACCATCGCCACGTCGCGCATCTTCGGTGCGACATCGTTGACCTTGGTGTCGCCGATGAAGACTTCGCCGTGAGTCGGTGACTCGAGTCCGGCGACGATGCGCAGCAGCGTGCTCTTCCCGCACCCCGACGGGCCGAGGAGGATCATGAAGTCGTGATCGTCGATGGCGATGGACACGTCGTCGACGGCAGTGACTGCTGCGGCACCCTCCCCGAAGATTTTGGTGATGTGCTCGAGTCGTACCTGCGCCACACCTCCACCGTAGGTCATCGCCCGGGTCGGCCCGCCGCCCGATCCGGAGACGGGATCGAACAGGAGGTGGGGGATACGCTGGCCGAGATGAGTGAGATTCAGAACGAGAGCAGCAGCGCGGCGCCGCTCGACCTCGACCAGATCGAACGCGACCTCGCCGACGTCGAGATCGCCCTCGCCCGCCTCGATGCCGGCACGTACTGGGTCGACGAGATCACCGGGACCGAGCTGCCGGCCGAGCTCCTCGCCGCGAACCCGACGGTGCGCCGCCTGGCGTGAATCGCCTCGCTCATTGGCGCCGCACCGCGCGAGTGTGGCGCCTGACGGCTCGCAACGCGCTGCGCTACGTGGCCCATTGGTTGCGCCGGCTCGGCAAGCACCCTGAGCGTCGGGAGCAGCTGGACCAGCAGTTCGCCATCCGCACCTC
>DATBKA010000076.1:0-1765 GCA_036556105.1 Ilumatobacteraceae bacterium
GCGGTCGGCGATCTACATGGCACCGACGCATTCTCCGGAATGCTCGAGGGCTTCCGTGCCGCGATGCCGGGGTTCCGCCACGATGTCAGCGATCTCACGTTCATCGGCGACGACCTCGCGGTGTGGCAGGTTCACCTGATCGCCACCTTCGGTGGAGAGTTCATGGGCGTCCGTGGCCAGGGCCAGACCATCGATCTCTGGGTCGCCAACGCGGCGCGATTCGCGGCCGACGGAAGAGTGTGTGAGCACTGGGGTCTGGCCCAGCAGGGCCTGGCGACGATGCTCGCCCAGATGGGCGTCGACGCCAGCGCGATGGCGAACGTCGGCTGAGCCCAGCGCGAATTCGACGCGGGTCGTAACGAGCGGGACGGATCGCGACACTGTCTCGATGCGCCGTGATCGGCGCCGCCGGATCCCCCCGGCGATCACCTCCCGAAAGGATCCCGCTATGCATACCCGTGCTTTGTCGCGCCTCATCGCCGGCGCGGCCGCCACGCTCGCCATCACCGCAGCATTTGTCCAGCCCGCCCACGCCGAGAGCGACGATCGCGACAACCCCCCGGTCGCGCAGGTCTACGAGGCGACCAACGCGGCTGCCGGCAACGCCATCCAGGTGTTCGAACGCGCCGCTGACGGCACGCTGTCCGTCGGCGCCCTCGTGCCGACGGGTGGTCTCGGTACCGGCAACTCGCTGGCGTCCCAAGGCGGAGTCACTCGTGACGGCCGCCACCTGCTCGTCGTCAACGGTGGCGACAACACCATCTCCTCGTTCGTGATCACCCGCAACGGCCTCAACCTTCGCGACGTCGAGGCCTCCGGCGGCGTGCGTCCGGTCAGCGTGACCGTCAACGACAAGTTCGTCTACGTGTTGAACGCAGGCAGCGATGCGATCACGGGCTTCCGGCTGAACGAACGCGGCGACCTCAAGCCGATCGCCGACAGCACCCGCGCGCTGAGCGGCACTGGCACGGGGGCGGCGCAAGTGCAGTTCAATCGGGATGGCGACGCGCTCGTCGTGACCGAGAAGGCGACCAACAAGATCGACGTCTTCACCGTCGGCGATAACGGCCGCCCCACGGGCGTGACCGTCACCGACAGTGTCGGCGTGGTGCCCTACGGCTTCGACATCGATCGCCGAGATCACGTCGTCGTGTCCGAGGCGGCGACCGGTTCGGTGTCGTCGTATCAACTCCACGACGGTGCCCTGAACGTCGTCACCGGCGCATTGGCCGACACTCAGGCTGCTCCGTGCTGGCTGATCGTCTCGCACAACGGTCGCTACGCATTCACCACCAACGCGGCAAGCGGCACGATCTCGTCGTACCGCGTTGCCCGCAATGGTTCGCTGACGTTGCTCGCCGCGGTCGCCGCGACCACTGGCGCAGGCCCGACCGACGTTGCCCAGAGCAGCGATGGTCGCTTCCTGTATGCCCGGGTGCGCAACGGTGATGTCGCTGCGTTCGCCGTCGGTGCCGACGGCTCCCTGTCGAGCCTCGGAACCGTGACCGGTGCCCCATCGGTCGGGCCTTCCGGTCTCGCCGCGGCGTAACAACCAACTGCTGTTCGAGAGGGTCCGCACCACCCGGTGCGGGCCCTCTTCGCGTCAGCCCTGCATCATCCGTTCCATGTTGGCCTTGATCGTCGCTTCCGTGATAGCCAGCTCCTCGCTGGGGCTGAACATCACGAACTCGGATCCCGCGTCTGCTGCGGGCGCGTGCCCGGGGCGCATGTAGAACGCGTCACCGGCCTCGATGACCTCGTCGCC
>DATBKA010000077.1:0-2957 GCA_036556105.1 Ilumatobacteraceae bacterium
TCGTAGACGGGCAACAAGTCGTCAGCAGGTTCGGGAAGGTCGATGTCGACCAGGTTGGTCGGCGTCGGCAGATCCAGGTACGTGCCCTCGCCGAGCGACACGATCGCGCGAACCGGCACGGGCGGCGGAAGGACCATCGGGAAGTACGTCGTCGAAAGGGCGAGGCGGAGGCGGTGCCCGGACAAGAAGCGGTACCCGGCGTCGTCGAGATCGATCACGATGCGTTCGGGCTCGCCCGGCTTCATCGGAATGGGGAACTCGTTGCTGACGCGATGCGATAGGTTGAGCATGCCCATGGCGACGCGGTGGGCGGCACCGTCAGGGTGAACGTCCTCGAGTCTGGCGATCAGGTTTGCCTGGGGCTGGTCGACGGCGACCAGCAATGACACGTGGGAGCGTCCGAGGACGTCGATCGGTTCGGTGAGTGGCGGCGTCTCGAAAACGACAGCAAGCTCGTCGTCCGTGCGCTGGTCGACGGGCAGTTCCGTCGCCGGATCGACCACGAAGAAGACCCCACCATCGGCGCCACAGGTCTGCGGTGTGTCGATGACGATCTGCGTGCCGCCCGGCGCCTCGGCCAGCGTTCGCTCATCCGACAGGAACAGGCGTCGCCGCGTGTCGTCGCCGCGGGGATCCCTCGCCACCCACCTGCCGCGCTCGCGCTCGCCGCGGAACGCGTGCGTCACCGCCTCGGCGATGAACGCTCGTTGCGGCGGCAGCGCCTCGACATCGTCGTCGACACCCTCGACATCGCCCAACCATCGATCCCACCATCGCAACGCCTCGGCGTGAAAGTCGATGCGGGGCCGCGGCACGGCGAAGTGTGGATACTTGTGGACCCACGGTCCGATGATCGCCTTGGTCGGCGCAGTCAGTCCCTCCAACGCCTTCAACGGTGTGTTGCGGTAGCCGTCGCCCCAACCGGCGATGACCAGTGCAGCCGCTTCAACCGCAGCGAAGTCCTCACAGATCGATCCGTGCTTCCAGAACCAGTCGCGGCGTTGATGGGCGACCCACGTCAGGCTCGGCGGTTCCAGCGCTTCGAGACGTTGGAACCACATCTCCCGCCAGCGATCACCGACCACATCGCTGTCGGGGGGACGGGCCATGTAGCCGAGCACCGTCGCCGCCCAGTTGAGGTGAGCACCGAGATGACAGCCGTTCCGGTAATGGATGTCGTCGTTGTACCGATCGACCGTCGAGGCGATCGAGATGACCGCTTTGAGCGCGGGTGGGCGCCGCGCCGCGACCTGCAATGCGTTGAAGCCTCCCCAGCTGATTCCCATCATCCCGACCGCCCCGTTGCACCACGGTTGCGAGGCGATCCAACCGATGATCGCCTCGGCGTCGGCGAGCTCTGTCTCCGAGTACTCGTCGTCGTACAAGCCGTCGGAATCGCCGGTGCCGCGCATGTCGACGCGGACACCCGCGTACCCGGCACGGGCAAAGTACGGATAGGTCGACTCGTCTCGCGCCGACGTGTTGTCGCGCCGCCGGTACGGCAGGAACTCGAACACCGCCGGCACCGGATACGTCAACGCGTCCACTGGCAGCCACAGGCGAGCTGCGAAACGAGGGCGGCCAGGCAATTCGATCCAAGCCGTCTCGACGACTTCGAACTCTCTGTCGGTGCGGTGGATCACAAGCGATCGACGGGCAGGCCGAAATGAGCCTGCGATACGGCGCGGGAGCGGAAGTCGAACTGATGGATCGAGTTGGAGCGGAATGCCGACAGGTCGCGCCAGTAGCGCTGCATGCGTTGGCCGTCGAGGCTGGCCGATGAACCCGCAGTGCGGAACAGGAGGTCACCGGCTTCCCACGACAGGCGGGCCGCCGTCTGCACCATGCCGTAGAGCCGCCAGTGGTCTTCCGCTGAGACCTGCCGGCCAGTCTTCACAGCGGTCGCCGCGAGCTCCATGTACAACTGCCCCGACCGAACCATGGTCGCGTGGGCGGCATCGACCCAGCCGAGCGCCATGCCATAGCTGCGTTGGTAGTCAGCGACCTCGTATCGCTTGACCGCGCTGTTGCCACTCATCGACACATTGGCGGTCGAGGCGAGAATCTGCTCGTACTCGTCGAGCATCGCCCGTGCCGCGCCGACCTGCACCGACGTCAGCTCGGAGATGGCGAAGCCCATGAACCCACCCGTGTACATCGGATTGCCGTGGATTACCGCGCCCGGCAGCAGGTCAGTCGTCATCGGCCACTCGCCAAGCAGACGCGCCACCGGCGCAGTGTGGTGGGCGGGGATGAACGCATCGTCGATGACGACACTGTTCGAGCCCGAACCCTTGAGGCCGATCAGGTCGCCCCAATCGTCGAGCACCTCATAGCTGTCGCGCGGCACGGTGACGAGCAGCAGTCCGTCCGGCGGGTCAACTCCTTCGAGATCGGCCAGCCCCATGAAGTGCGTCGAGTACGGAACGCCCGACGCGTAGCGCCACTTGCCGCTGAGCCGGTAGCCGCCGTCCACGGGCCGGGCCGGACGCGTGCCGGGGAAGTTGCCGACGCTGAGCGGAGCGACGAAGTGACCATCGGGACCGAAGATCTCGGCTTGGGCCTCCTCGGAGAACGAGGAACCAACCTGCAGTGCGTGGCCGGCGCCGAGACACAGCATCCAACCGGTCGACGGGCAGCCGCGGGAGATTTCGATGATCGTGCGGTAGAAGGTCTCCGTGTCGAACTCGTACCCGCCGAACTTGCGTGGCTGCAGGATGCGGAAGAAGCCGGCCTTCGTGAACAACTCGTGGGTCTCCTCCGAGTAACGGCTGCGCGCCTCGGTCTTGGCCTGGTGGTCGCGCAGGTGCTGTCGGAGAGCGATCGCCCTGGCGATGATCTCGTCAGGTCGAAGGCTCGGTTCGGGAACGGCAGGCATCGTCCGAGGACAGTAGTAGTGCTCGGGTTCGTGTCCTCAAGGCGGCTGCTGGACACTCTCGACGAGCTCGGCCCACGCC
>DATBKA010000078.1:0-4737 GCA_036556105.1 Ilumatobacteraceae bacterium
CACCGCCGAGGCCGTCAGTGACCTTGACGCGACCTTGGGCGTCGACGAAGACCTGCGTGTTGACGGCGATGTCCTGTCCCGCGGCCTTCCAGTTGATGTTGCTGGTCGCCGGTTGCGTCGTCAGATCGGCGCTGTAGACGACGAGGAAGCCACCGTTGCCACCGGTCTCGGCGACGGTCAACGTGATCAACGCCGCGGTGGCACCCGGAGGCACTGCCAACTGAGTGGCATTGGCGCCGTCACGACCGGTCGCCAAGCTGATCGTGCGGGTCTCGCCTGGGTTGATCTTGACGCCGTTGTTGTCACGCGAGTCGTAGGCACGCAGCGGTGTCGGCAACATGTGGATCTCTCCGGCCGGTGCAGGGCCTGCGGCGAGCTGGCCACGGATCGCACCACCCGGGAAGTCGGAGGTGTGGACGTTGACGTAGTAGCTCCCGGGGTTGGCGACGATGTCAGCGGCAACGGTGACTTCCGGTGCGGTCAGTGCACGGCACCCGGTCGCCGAGTTGGCACCAAGGCTGGAGAAGGGGGTGAAACCGATCACGACCGGACCGTTGACTCCCGGCGCGGCGGGACCGTGGATGTGCGCCATCAGCGGAGTGCCGGTGAGGTTGCCATAGGTGAGGTCCCAGCAGACCTCGTTGATCGCCGGATCGAGATCGAAGGTGACGGCAGCGCCGCCAAAGCCATCGGGGTCGTTCGTCTCCGAGCCGGGAGTGTTGTTGGGCACTTCCGCCGCACCGGTCAACCGCGTGACATACGGCGTCTGCGTGGCCTTCAAGTATCTGAGGCTGCCGGAGTCCCTGCGCGCGTTACCGAACGCAATGGTCGGGATGGCGACCGCAGCGGCGATGCCTACCGAGGCCACGGCGGCCCACGTCTTCTTCTGCATGTGATTCCCTCTCAGTGGATGGTCTGGACGCGCCCGCGCACCGGTTACCCAGTTCCGCTTCGACGCTAAACCAGGGGCGCGGCGAATTTCACCCGCGCGGGCGACGTAGGAGGTCAGAGCGCCGAAACTGATCGAGGGAGCGCTCAGATGCCGATGCGCTGAGCCAACAACTCGCGGTGATAGGTCGGATCACCGAACAGCAACTCGGAGCTCTTCGCTCGCTTGAAGTAGAGGTGGGCGGGGTGCTCCCACGTGAAGCCGATGCCACCGTGGATCTGGATGTTCTCCGCCGTGGCGTGGAAGTACGCCTCGCTGCAGTAGGCCTTGGCGAGCGAGGCGACCGACGGCAGCTCGTCGTTCATCTCCGCGGCGCACCACATCCCGTAGTACGCGGCGCTCTTCGCCGACTCGACCTCCAGCAGCATGTCGGCGCACTTGTGCTTGATCGCCTGGAACGATCCGATCGGCCGCCCGAACTGGACGCGCACCTTGGCGTACTCGACCGCCATCTCGAGCACCTTCTGCGCTCCGCCGACCTGCTCGGCGGCAAGGCCGACGGCAGCAAGGTCGAGCACGGTCGACAGCACCTTCCACCCATCGCCCTCCGTACCGAGCAGTGTCGCAGCGACGTCGGCGAACTCGAGCTTGGCCTGCTTGCGCGTCTGGTCCATGGTCGACAACGCGGTGCGCGTCAGGCCGTTGGCGTCGCCGTCGACGGTGAACAGGCTGACACCCTTCGACGTGCGCGCGGCGACGATGATCGTGTCAGCGGTGTGGCCGTCGAGCACGAACATCTTCGTGCCGTTGAGCGCGTAGCCGCCGCCCGACGGCGTGGCCTCCATCGTGATGCCTGCCTCGTCCCACTTGCCTGACGGCTCGGTGAAGGCCAGCGTGGCTATCGTCTCGCCACTGGCGATTCCAGGCAGGTGCGACTTCTTCGCCGCGTCGTCGCCACTGTGCAGCAACGTGTTGGCGGCAAGGACGACCGACGAGAAGAACGGCGCGCACAGCAACGCCCGCCCCATCTCTTCGAGGACGATGCCAAGCTCGACGTAGCTGTAGCCGGAGCCGCCGTACTCCTCGGGGATGTGCAGGCCCTGCAAGCCCATCTGCTCGCCCATCTGTGCCCACACCGCCTGGTCGAAGCCGGTCTCCGTCTCCATCTGCTCCCGAACCGCCGACTCGGGGCTCTTCGCTTCCAGGAACGATCGGACGGTCTTGCGCAGCTCTTCTTGTTCTTCGGTGAAGGCAAAGTTCATGGGCACAAGTCTGCATGGCCAGCCACGAGCGGTGCCATACGGCCTGTGTACACTGCGGTACACATGATCGGGATCCGCCAGTTGCGCACCGACCTCGCCGCCCATGTGCGCCGCGCTGCGCAAGGCGAGTCCACCGTCATCTCCATCGGCGGGTCACCTGTCGCCGCACTCACGCCATTGGTCGCCGGTCGGGGCGACAACGGCGAAGGGCTTGCCGCGCTGATCGCCTCCGGAGCGCTGATCCCGCCGCGCCGCCCCGACCGGCGAACCGCTGACGGCACGGTGTCGACGTGGGCGAACGTCCGCCTCGACCGGCTGTTGCGGGAGATCCGTGGATGACCGTCTACCTCGACACCAGCGCCCTCGTCGGCCTGCATCTCGACGGGCCAGCACGTTCCGTGGTGCTCGCCGCGTTGCACGCTGACGACGACTGGTGCAGCAGCGGCCTGACGTTGATGGAAGCGCTGGCGCTCGTCGATCGCGTCACCGAGGAACCGGTGCTGCGCGCCGATCTCGAAGACCTCGTCCGCCTGACATGGGACCGTGTCGCCGTGGTGCCGGTCGATCAGCGCTGCCTCGACCGCGCCGGGGCGCTGATGCGCGAGCAGCCACTGCGCTTGGCCGACGCGATCCACCTCGCCGCCGCTGACCGCTTGCCGCGCCCACTCACGTTCGTCACGTTCGACCCGGCGCAGATCCCGGTGGCGCTGTCGATGAACTTCGCCATCGCCTCCACCTGATCCCGCCACCACCACCCGCATGGGCGCGCCGCGTGCCACCAGTGGCATGTTCTCGCGCCCATCGAACGCGCATGGGCGCGCCACATGCTGCTGGCGGGGTGTTTTCGCGCCCAAGGGGGGTCGGGTCGGCGGGCGGGAGCGGTGGTGGTCAGCGGGCGAGCGGGGGGACGGTGTAGCCGCCGCCGATGTCGGCCGTGAGCTCGGCGATCAGCCCGGCGGCGCGGATCGAGCGCAGGTCGTGCAGGTACGGCGAGACGATCTGCACACCGACCGGCAAGCCGGCCGCGGTGCGACCGACCGGCGTCGAGGTCGACGGCAGGTACACGGAGCCGATCAGCGCCGGCCACGCCTCCAGCGTTCCGTACGGAATGGTCTGCCCGTCGACGACGATCTCGCGGTCCGCCCACGTTCCTTCTTGCAGATGCGGGAATGCGGGTGTCAGCGTCACCGGGCACAGCAGGACGTCGTAGCTCTGGAAGAACTCGGCCCACCGCAGACGGCGGCGCGCCCGTTCGCGATCGACTTCCAACCAGTCCGTGTGGTTGGCGCGGCGGTCGCCGTCACTGATGTGCGTGGCCGCGGCGATCAACCAGATGCCGGCGTGCCAGGCCTTGGTGAAGTCGATGTCGGGCCGCGCCCGCCGATCGACATCGGCTCCGGCAGCTTCCAGTCGGTCGGCGACGCCCGCCAGCACGGTGAGCATCTCCGCGTCCATCGCGATCGTCGGTTCGTCGAACCACACGGCGACGCGCAGCGACCGCACGTCGTCGAACCCGGGGCCGGGCAGCCGCAGTTGCCAGGCGATCGAGCGGTCCGCCGTTGGTGCGGCAAGCACGCCAAGCAGCAGTTCGAGATCGGCGGCACTCCGCGCGATCGGGCCGAACACGTTGACGTCGCTCTCGGTCACGCCGCCCTTCGGTTCGTCGATGTAACCGAGTGTCGGAACCACGCCGAACGACGGCTTGTGTCCGAACACCCCGCAGAACGCCGACGGGACGCGCACCGATCCGCCGATGTCGGTGCCGATCTCGAAGCTCGTCATCCCGCACGCCACCGCCGCTGCCGCGCCACCCGACGACCCACCCGGCGTGCGCGCCGTGTCCCACGGGTTGTTGGTCGTGCCGAACATCTCGTTGAACGTCTGCAGGTCTCCCGACCACAACGGCAGGTTGGTCTTGCCGAACACGATCGCCCCGGCGGCCTTCACTGCGGCGACGGCCGGCGCGTCGTCGACCGGGACGTGATCGAGCAGTTGTGGCGACCCACCGGTGGAGCGGATCCCGGCCGTGGCGATCGCATCCTTGATCGTGATCGGAACGCCGTGCAGCGGACCCCACGAGGTTCCGTTGGCGGTCGCGACATCCGCCGCCATGGCACGTTGGCGCGCCGCCTCGTCGCTCAACGTGCACACGGCATTGACCGCGGGGTTGAGCCGTTCGATTCGCGCCAGTTGCGCATCGAGCAGTTCGACGCTGCCGAGCTCTCTTCGGCGGATCGCCGCAGCCTGCTCTGTCGTGGTCCACAAGGCTGGGTCGCTGGCCGGCACCGGCGCAGCGTAGCGACGAACCGATCTCGCTATCGTCGCAGTCATGACCACTCTGCACTGGGCCGACAGCCGTCTCGAGATCCACAAGGTGATCGTCGGACCGTACGAGAACAACGTGTTCGTGCTGCGCTGCCGGGAGACGGGTGAGGCCGTGCTGATCGATGCCGCCAACGAGCACGAGCAACTACTCGAGCTGTGCACGAAGCTCAACGTGCGCCGCGTCCTCGAGACGCATGGCCACTGGGATCACATCCAGGCTGTCCCGGCGATGCGCGAGGCCGGCTACGAAGTTGCCGTCGC
>DATBKA010000079.1:0-2378 GCA_036556105.1 Ilumatobacteraceae bacterium
GTCGCCGTCAGTTGCGCGGCGGCGCTCAACTCGGTGAAGGGTGAGGCCAATGCGGTGAACCGTCGCCGCGGCTGGGCCACACCGATCGACGCGTCGCTGTTCGCCAACCACGTCAGCCGAGCGACGTTCGACGCGATGCAAGCGGCGATCGACGCGTCGCTGCCCGACCTGCGCCGGTGGATGCATCTCAAAGCGACGTTGCACGGTCGTCCGGCCGCCCTCCCCTGGTACGACTTGTTCGCCCCGCTTCCGATCGCGCCGCCGGCGATCTCTTGGACCGACGGCTTGGGCATCGTGCGCGGCGCGTTCTCGGCATACAGCCCCGACCTCGGCCGTCTCGTCGATCGCGCCGTCGGCGAGCAGTGGATCGATGCCGAGCCCCGCGCCGGCAAGCGGGGCGGAGCGTTCTGCATGACGTTCGTCGACGACCGCTCGCTGGTGTTCTTGAACTGGAGCGGCAGCGTCGATTCGGCGCAGACCACGGCGCACGAGTTGGGACACGCCTATCACAACACGCAACTGACCCAACGCACCCCGCTCCAACGGCAACTGCCGATGGCGCTCGCCGAGACGGCGAGCATCTTCTGCGAGACCCTGGTCGTCGAGGAGGGCTTGCAGCGCCTCGACGGGGCCGACCGGTTGGCGCTCCTCGACGTCAACCTGATCCGCGCCCTGCAGGTCGTGGTCGACATCCGCAGCAGGTTCGTCTTCGAGTCGGAGGTGTTCGCCCGCCGGCAACGGCGCACGCTCGGCGTCACAGAGCTGTGCGAGATGATGTCGTCGGCGCAGTCACTGGCCTACGGCGACGGGTTGGACCAGTCGACAGCCCATCCGTACATGTGGGCCGTCAAGCCGCACTACTACTCCCACCACTTCTACAACTGGCCGTACACGTACGGGTTCCTCTTCGGGCTCGGCCTCTACGCCAAGTACCGCGATGATCCGCTGCGCTTCCAACAGTTCTACGACGACGTCCTCTCCCGCGTCGGGATGAGCAGCGCCGAGGATCTGGCCGCGGTGTTCGGCTTCGACGTGTCGGATGAGTCGTTCTGGATGGCCAGCGTCGATGTCGTGCGCGATCACATCGACCAGTACGAAGCGCTCGCTGCCGGCCTGTCGGCGGGCCGCTGATGCCGGCCCTGTACGAACCGACGCGGGCCGGATTGGCCGACTTGCTCGACGGCGAGCCCCGCTATCGAGTCGACCAGGTGTGGCACGGGCTGTACGAGCAGCTGGCGACGCCGGCCGAGATGACGAACCTGCCCAAGGCGTTGCGTACGCGGCTGAGCGGCGATCTGGTCCCAGCGTTGCACGTGGTGGTGCGCCGCGTCAGCGACGGTGGCGACACGGTCAAGTACCTCTTCGAGCTAAGCGACGGCAAGCGCATCGAGACCGTGCTGATGCTGTACCCCGACCGTGTCACCGTGTGCGTCAGCAGTCAGGTCGGCTGTGCCATGGGTTGCGGGTTCTGCGCCACCGGGCAGGCGGGCTTCGGCCGTCACCTCACGATCGGCGAGATCGTCGAGCAAGTCGTCGCCGCCGCCCGCGAGGCGCGATCGATGGACCGCCGGCTCGGCAACGTCGTGTTCATGGGGATGGGCGAGCCGCTGGCCAACGAGGCTGCGGTGTGGGCAGCGGTCGAGCGCCTGCACGACGATCTCGGTCTCTCGGCGCGCAAGCTGACGATCTCCACGGTCGGGCTCGTTCCGGGCATCCGCCGGTTGACGGAGCGTCCGCTGCCCGTCAACCTCGCCGTGTCGCTGCATGCCGCCAACGATCAGCTACGCGACGAACTGGTGCCGATCAACAAGCGCTACCCGCTCGGCGACCTGATGTCAGCGTGCGCTGACTACTTGGCGACGAAAG
This sequence comes from Ilumatobacteraceae bacterium, assembly GCA_036556105.1. Classification (GTDB taxonomy): domain Bacteria; phylum Actinomycetota; class Acidimicrobiia; order Acidimicrobiales; family Ilumatobacteraceae; genus JAENVT01. The sequence goes on from DATBKA010000079.1 coordinate 1,867, forward strand.
GCAGGCGCCTCAGCTTCGAATGGGCGATGATCGACGGCGTCAACGATCGCGGCTCCGATGCCGAGGAGCTGGCCGGGCTGTGCCGCCGCTTCCGGCTCCCCGCCCACGTCAACCTGATCCCGCTCAACCCGACGCCCGGCTATCCAACCGTCGGCTCGTCGCTCCGGCGGGTCCACGAGTTCCGCGACGAGTTGGAGGCACGCGGCGTGAACGCGACCGTTCGTCGCAACCGCGGCACCGACATCGACGCCGCCTGCGGCCAGCTCGCCGCCGGTCAGCTCACGGTGCGAACGACGGGCAGTGCGCGGCAACCGTCTGGTACGGGTTGACGGCCGGCCCACCACCGGGGTGAACCTCGAAGTGCAAGTGCGGGATGCTGAACTGGGCGTTGCCGGTCTGACCCAGGAAGCCGATCACGGTGCCGACCTTGACGTTGCCGAGTTGGCCGTAGCCGTCGAGGTGGGCGTAGTAGTAGCTGTTGCCGTCGACACCCGTGAACCAGATCGTGGTTC
>DATBKA010000080.1:0-6571 GCA_036556105.1 Ilumatobacteraceae bacterium
CCGTCCAACGAGAACGCCTCGACCTCTTCGAGTGGCAGGACCTCGAGCATCTTGCCGTCGACGATTGCCTCGCACGGGTTGCAGTACTCGTTGATCAGACCGTCGGTCGACCAGGTCAGGTTGTACTTGAAGGCGTTCGTCGGGAACTGCGGGAGCGCACCGACGCGCATCGAGATCGAACGGATGTCGTCGAACGACCGCGCCAACTCCGCGGCGGCGATCGACACGAAGCCCGGCGCCAACCCGCACTGCGGCACCAACGCCGACGTGGCGTCGATCGCCAGGCGCTTGACGACGCGAGTCGATTCGACGTCCTCGGTGAGGTCGAAGTAGTGCGCGCCGGCGTTGCGCGCTGCAGTAGCGATGATGGAGGTGGCGTAGAACGGCGCCGCGCTGAGGACCATGTCTTGCCCGTCGACGTAGTCGGCCAACGCCACGGGGTCGCTGATGTCGATCTCGAAGACGCTGACCCCTCGATCGCGCAACGGAGTCAACGCGTCTTCGTCGCGGTCGATGACGGTGACGTCGTACTCCGGCGCAGTCGAGAGAAGTTGCACGATCGCCTGGCCGATCTTGCCGGCTCCGACGAGAGTCAGCTTCGTTGCCGGCTCGGAAGTCATCGAGCGACGATACACCAAGAACCGTTGGAACCCGCCGGGCATGGCAGGCTAGAGGGCACATGCGAGCCGCCGATGACGGTCCGTCCCCGCGTAGGGATTTGGCGCTCGCGACCTGGGGTTTGTTCGTCGGCTTGGCGTTCCTCCTGCTGGCTGCGGGACTGTTCGGAACGCTCCTCGGGGTTCGTTCCGAACTGATCAAGCTGCCGACAGCAGTCAGCAGCGCGATCAGTGCTTCGTACTACGTCGGCTTCTTGGTCGGTTCGCGATTGGCGTTGGCCGCGCTCGGTCGCGTCGGCCACATCCGCGTCTACGCCGCGCTCGCGTCCATGCTGTCCGCGGCGATGCTGGCTGTCGGTCTGACCGAGTCGGCGCCGGCATGGGCATGGTTGCGCTTCGTCACCGGTCTGTGTCTGGCCGGCCAATACGTCGTCGCCGAGTCGTGGTTGAACGACCTGGCGACGAACCAGAACCGCGGTCGCCTGCTGGCCATCTACGCCCTCGTCACATCCGGAGCGTTCGGCATCGGGCAGCTGCTGTTGTTCCGCATGGATGCTCGAGCGATCACCGGGTTCGCCATCGCCAGCATCGTCACGTCGCTGGCAGTGGCGCCGGTCGCGTTGTCGGAAGACGCTGTCGCGCCCAGCAGCGTCGATCGTGAGCACATCTCCTTGCGCGAGCTGGCCAAGGTCGTCCCGACCGGTGTCGGCTCGTGCCTGTTGGTCGGCATGGCCCACGGCGCGCTGACCGGCATGGCCGCGATCTACGCGACGCGCGTCGGCCTGTCGAGTGGGCGGATCGGCCTGTTCGTCGCCGTCCCGAACATCGGCGGAATGCTGCTGCACTGGCCGGTGGCGGCGACATCGGACGAGATCGACCGCCGCGCCGTCGGATTTGCCGCGTCCTGCACGGCGATCGGTGCCGCGGTGCTGCTGCTGCTCGGGCCGTCCACGAGCCCGATGGCATTGCTCCTGATGGGTGTCCTCGGTGGCTTCAGCTACCCGCTCTACTCCATTGCTGCCGCCTACACGAACGACTGGATCGAGCCGGAACACCTCAACGCCGCGGCGTCGCAGTTGGTGACGCTGTACGGCCTCGGCGCGGTGGCCGGCCCGTTCGTTGCCGCGGGCATGATGATCGTCAGCGGTCCCAAGGGCTTCTTCTGGGCGGCGATCATCCTGCACGGTTTCTTGGCAGCGTTCTTCCTCTACCGGATCCTCGCCTGGCGGGCACCGCTGGCCAAGCGACCGTGGCGCGAGGTGTCGCTGCCAGCTCGCGCCTTCTTCGTGCCGGCAACGCTCGTGCACATGGGCCGGCGCATCCGCACCCGCCACCGCGGCTGATTGGACAGCCGTGGTTCACTGAAACGATGCCGAACCTGAGCGGGTTTCACCACGTCGCCTTGACCGTGAGCAACTGCGATGCGAGCACCGAGTGGTACCGGAGCACGATGGGGATGGAGGAGGTGTTCCGCGAGGAAGCGGAGCATCGGCGGGCGTGTGTCATGAGCTTTCCCGGCCATCCGTATGGCATTGGGCTGGTCGAGCACGTGGGGCACGATCTCGCCGTGTTCGACCCGCGGCGGCAAGGCCTCGACCACGTCGCCTTCGCGGTGGCCGATCGCGCCGAGTTGGATCGATGGGCAGAGCACCTCGACGAGCTCGGAGTCGAGAACTCGGGCGTGATCGAAGTCCCGATCGGGGCGATCCTCAACTTCAAGGATCCGGACCGGATCGCGCTGTCGCTGTTCTGGGACAGCTAGTGCACTGACCACCTACGTTTGCGTTGTTGTGGGGGAGCCACGAGGGGGTGCTCCGCGATCCCCCTCGTGAGTGATCGCGGCGATGTGGGCATCGAAGTCCGGTGTCGCCATCAACGCTTGGCAGCGCTCGAACCGTCCGACGGCATAGGTCCAGAAGTCGTCGGCCGGGTTTTCGTTGACGAGTTGGATCACGCCCCACAGCGTCCACAGCAGATCGCACAGCGCCTTGTAGGCGATCATCCGCCCGCGCTCGCCCGCCGGGGCCTCGCCGTCGAAGTAGGCGCGTAGCAAGGCCGCGTCCTGCTCGGGCGAAAACCCTGCTTCCACGGAGAAGTCGCCGAGGTCCCACATCGGATCGTTGTTACCGGCGTACTCGTAGTCGATCAAGTACATCCGCTCACCGGTGTCGAGGAAGTTCTCGCACAGCGGATCACAGTGACAGGGAGCAAGGGCGACTGGCGCCGCCTCCAGCTGAGCACGAATGTGCTCGGCCCGGCGTTGCACGTCGTCGTACCCATCCGGCAGTGTCGCACCCTTGCTGCGCAGCAAGGTCTTGTACTCGTCGATCATGTCGAACAGCTTGAAGTCGGTGGCGAACGGCTGTGCCGTCGTGTGCAACCGCCGCAGCACGCGCGCGGCCCGTTCCACTGCCTGCAGATCACCGAACGTCTCGCCGCTCATCGTGGTCGCGCCGTCGATGAAACGCGTCACCATCAACCCGTCGCGAGGGTCGAAGAACACGACCTCGGCGTTCACGTCCGCCGCGGCCGCCGAACGCGCCGCTACTTCTTCGTCGCCACGATTGATGTACTCGCCCGTGCCCGGCCCGGGTATGCGCAGCACATAGGCGTCGTCGTCCACTTCGACGCGATAGTTGAGGTTGGTCAGGCCGGCGAGCCGTTCGTGTGCGGCATCGACGGGCAGGGACGCCCTGCGCAGGAACTCGGTGATGTCGCTCATCCCTTGAGCCTGCTGTTCGTCGGGTCGTACAGCGGCCCCTCGTGGCGGCGCGCGGGAATCGGCTCGCCGTACACCTCGACGACGAAGTCGTCGCGCCTCGCGACCGCGACGGGCAGATAGCCGTAGGCGATCGGCTTGCCGATGGTGTGGCCGAAGTTCGCGCTCGTCGTGAACCCGACGACCTCACCGTCGGCGATGATCGCCTCGCCGCCCACGGGATAGGCCATCTCCTCCAGCGTGAACGTGCACATCGTCCGGGCGACGCCTGCCTCGCGTTGGGCGACGAGCGCGCCCCGACCGCAGAAGTCGCCCTTGCGCAAGTTGACGCGCCATGCCAATCCGGCTTCCCACGGCGACGTGTCGGGCGTGATGTCGGTCGACCAGTACAAGTAGCCCTTCTCCATCCGCAGCGTGTCGATCGCCCGATAGCCGACGTTGGCGATCCCATAGGCGGTGCCGGCGTTGTGCAACACGTCGTAGACGTGCGCCGTGTACGCCGTCGGGACGTGCAACTCCCAGCCGAGCTCGCCGACGTAGCCGATGCGCAAGGCCAGCACCGGAGCGGAGCCAATCGTGATCTGGCGTGCGGTCGCAAACCGGAACGCGTCATTGGACACGTCCTCCTCGCACACCGCCTGCAACACGTGGCGAGCGGCGGGGCCGCAGACGTTGATCACCGCGTTGGCCGAAGTGAGGTCGCGGATCTGGACGCTGCCGTCGTCGGGCGAATTGGCGCGGATCCACCCCATGTCGTGGGCGCCGAACACGGAGCCGGTGACGATGTACCAATGCTGGTCGCCGAGGCGTGTCATCGTCAGGTCGCACTCGATGCCACCGAGCGGATTGCACAGCTGCGTGTAGGTCACCGTGCCGAGCGGCTTGTCCATGTCCGCGACCGACAACCACTGCACCGCCTCGAGCGCGCCGGGACCGGTCAGCTCGAACTTGGCGAACGAGGTCTGATCGATCAAGGCGACGCGCTCGCGCACCGCACGATGCTCGTCACCCACCGGCCCGAACCAGTTCGGACGACCGAACGATGGCGCGTCGACTGCATCGACCCCGTGCGGCGCGAACCAGTTCGGCCTCTCCCAACCACCGCGAGAACCGAACACGGCGCGCTGACTGGCGAGCGTGTCGTGCAGCGGGCTGCGCTTCACGCCGCGGGCCGAGACGTGCTCGGTTCCCGGTGCGGCCAGCTTGTAGTGATGGGCGTAGAGCTCGACCATGCGCGAGCCCATGAAGTGATGGGTTGTGTGGTGGAACGCGAAACGGCGCACGTCGAGCTGCCACAAGTCGAGCGACGGCCGCCCTTCGAGGATCCACTCGGCCATCATCTTGCCGGCGCCACCGCCGGCGGCGATCCCGTAGAGGAACCCGGCGGCGACGAAGTAGTTGTCGAGCTCGGGAACCTTGCCCATCACGAAGTCGGCGTCCGCCGAATAGGGGATCGGACCATTGATCATCGTGCGGATGCCCGCCTGCTCGATCACCGGCGTCCGCTTGGCGGCGAGTGTGGCGAGTTGCTCGAAGCGATCGAAGTTGGCCTCCAACAACTGGCGTTGGAACGGCACCGGCACGCCGTCGAGGCCGAACGCCACGGTGTCGGGCTCGTAGCCACCGATCAGCAGGCCGGGCCCGTCCGGCTTGTAGTAGACGAGCAGATCGGGGTCGCGCATCGTCGGCATTGTGCGCAGCTCCGCTGGAGTGAAGTCGGGGATCGGCCCTGTCAGCACGTACTGGTGCTCGACGGCGACCGCTGGGATGCGCACACCCGCCATGCGCCCGACCTCCATGCCCCACATGCCAGCGGCGTTGACGACCACCTCGCAGGTGATGTCCACGACGTTGCCGTCACGGTCGATGGCATGGACCGTGTTGACTCGCCGACCGTCGACCGTGATCGAGGTGACCTTGGTGTGCTCGGCGATGCGTGCCCCGCGTTGGCGGGCGCCCTTGGCGATCGCCTGGGTGACGCTGGCCGGGTCGATGTAGCCGTCGGTCGGCAGGAACGCGGCGGCGACGATTCCCTCGATCGACATCAGCGGGAACAGGGCGACGGCGCGTTGCGGGCTGATGATCTCCATCGGCAGTCCGAAGCTCTTGGCCATGGTCGTCAGGCGCTTGAGCTCCATCACCCGTTCTGGCGAGCACGCCAGACGCAGGCTGCCGACCTGGTGCCAGTCGACTGCCTGTCCTGTTTCGGCCTCGAGGCGTCCGTAGAGCTCGACCGAGTGTTCCAGCATGCGTGTCGTGTTGCGCGAAGAACGCAGCTGACCGACGAGGCCGGCGGCATGCCACGTCGCCCCGTCGGTCAGTTGATGCTGCTCCACCAGCAACACGTCGGTCTCGCCCATCGCGGCGAGGTGGTAGGCGATGCTGCACCCGATGATCCCGCCACCGATGACGACGATTCGCGCCTGCGAGTGGACGTCGCTCATGACTTCACTCGTTTGTTGCTCGGATCGTAGAAGGGTTGCAATGACACGGTCGCCGGAACACGCTCACCGCCGACCTCCAACTCGTACGTGCCGCCCATGACGTGGTCGGCGGTGACACCGTCGGGGTTGCGGACGTATCCGTAGCCGATCGAACGGTCGATCGTGTAGCCGAAGCCGCCACTGGTCAACCAGCCGACGCGCAGATCGTCGCGGAAGATCGTTTCGCGGCCGAGCAGCACCACGTCGGGAGCGCAGGTGAACCCAGCGAGCATCTTGGGCACGCCGCCCGCGCGCTGCGCGGCAACAGCTTGGCGGCCGCGGAACTCGACGCCGCTGCGCAACTTGACCGCCCAGCCGAGACCGGCCTCGATCGGCGTGTGGTCCGGGCCGATGTCGCTGCCCCAGGCGCGGTAGCCCTTCTCCAAACGCAGGCTTTCGATCGCCCGGTAGCCGGCGTTGACCAAGCCGTGATCGGCGCCCGCTGCCATCAGCGTGTCGTAGACGTTGGTCGCGTACTCGACCGGCAGGTGCAGCTCCCACCCGAGCTCGCCGACGTATGTGACCCGCAGGGCGCGCACCGGGCAGCCGGCGATGCCGATCAGCTGCTGCGTGCCGAACGGGAAGGCTTCGTTGCTGACGTCGGCGCGGGTCACGTTCTGCAGGACAGCTCGGGCGTGGGGACCCATCAGCGACAAGACGGCGTTGGCGGACGTGATGTCGAACAGTTGCGCGTTGGCTCCGTCAGGAATCGAACGCCTGATCCAATCGAAGTCGTGGGTGGCGAAGCCGGT
>DATBKA010000081.1:0-3192 GCA_036556105.1 Ilumatobacteraceae bacterium
CGGTCTGCTCAACGCGATCGACCGGTTCGACCCGCAGCAAGGAGTTCCGTTCGGGGCCTATGCCACGCCGACGATCATGGGTGAGCTGCGCCGCTACTTCCGCGACCACACCTGGGGCGTGCACGTGTCACGACGGGCGAAGGACCTTCGTCCGGCGGTCAACACCGTCAACGAGACGCTCGCCAAGGAGTTGCAGCGTTCACCGCGAGTCGCCGAGATCGCCGAACGGATGCACATCTCCGAGGAAGCCGTGATCGAGGCGCTCGAAGCCAACAGCGCCTATCGCGCCCACTCGCTCGACCCGTCCGGCCGCGGCTCGGAGGGAACCAGCGTCACGTCAGCGGTCGAGACCGATGTCGAAACGGTGCTCAACCGCCAAGTGATCATGCGCCTGCTCGACCAGCTCCGGCCGCGCGAGCGGCACATCCTCTACTTGCGCTTCTTCGAGGAGCTCAGCCAAGCGCAGATCGCCGAGAAGATCGGCACCAGCCAAGTTCACGTCGGTCGACTGATCGCGTCCAGCTTGGCCGAGCTCCGCGAGCACCTCGAGAGCGGCCATCGCACCGCGTCATAGCGTTCCGACGCTCGCTTGGCGCACCGGCCAGTTTCACCGTCGCCGCGTTCGGGTACCGCTGCAGTCGCCGTGTCCACGACGTGACGCGTCGAGTTCACAAGGAGCCGTTCATGATCCCGAAAGTCATCCGTCGACGAATTCGACCGCTCTGGGTCGCCGGGCTGGCCAGCGCAGCGTGGATGAACCGCAAGGATCTCGCCCGTTGGGCGGAGTTCATTCGGCGAGCGATTCGTCAGCGCCGCGCCTTGTCCCTCTCCGATCTGATCACCGAAGCCAAAGTGCGCTTTGCCCTCACGTCCGACCCCGTGTTGCGCCGTGACCCGGCGCTGAAAGATCTGGCGGTTCGCGACGGCGTGGTCACGTTGCTGACCAACACGCCGGCGTGGCCGGACAGCGCTGCCCACGTGAAGCGATTGAAGCAAGTGCGCGGCATCGCCGACGTCACGGCGTTGCAGGTTGTCGGCGCCTGAGCCGTTCTTCGCCCTCATTCGTTCGCTCGCTTCGCGCCTGCGCAGCGCTAGCTGACGGCCAGGCTCCTCTCGGCCATCTTGGCGCCGGTGCTGTCCGTCGCCTTCGAGTCGTTGGTGCTACCGCGACGCTTGGCGGCGACTGACAGCAACCCGAGAACGGCGAGGACGATCATCAACGTCCATCGGCCGGTGTGGCTCTTGTGGTGGGTCCGCAGTGGCGGCAAGTCCTCGATGCGGTCGCGGGCTCCTTCCACCAAGTCCGAGAAGGCATCCGAGACGGCATGGACCGTCGACTCGGCGGCGCTCATGAGGGCGTTCGACATGTTCTGCTCGCTTTCGCTGGTGATCTTCCGGCAGCACCCGGTTGGATGACCCGGGCACTAACGTCCGGCACGGAGTACCCAGTTGGTCCGTCGTTGACACAAGAGGCTGAACACACCAGGTGAGGCACGTCAGGTGACGCAATGAGCACGCAGGAGCCCCCGCCGCGCTGGGGCAAGCAGACGCAACTGGCGATCGAGAACTTTCCCGTGTCCGGCGAGCGGATCCCGCCAGCGATCATCCGCGCCCTGGCGATGATCAAGGCGGAGTGCGCCGCCGTCAACGGACAGCTCGGTACCGTGCCGGCCCCGGTCGCCGAGGCAATCAGAGCCGCCGCCGACGAAGTGGCCGGCGGGCAGCTCGCCGACCAGTTCCCCGTCGACATCTTCCAGACCGGTTCCGGCACGAGCACGAACATGAACATGAACGAGGTGCTGGCCAACCGGGCCACGGAGATCCTCCGGTCGGCGCAACAACCGGCATCGCCTGACCAGGACGTGCACCCCAACGATCACGTCAACGCCTCGCAGTCGTCGAACGACACGTTTCCGTCGGCGGCGCGCGTCGCCGCCGCGACGCGGATCACTGACGCGCTGCTCCCGTCGCTGCGCGACCTCCAGCGGTCGCTCATCGAGCTGGCGACTCGCCATGCCGGCACCGTCAAGATGGGTCGTACCCACCTGATGGATGCGGTGCCGATGACGTTCGGACAGGAAGTCGGCGGTTGGGCACGAACCATCGAGCTGGCCGTCGAGCGGCTGACCGGCTGCCTGACACGCCTCGGTGAGTTGCCGCTCGGTGGCACCGCGGTCGGCACCGGCCTGAACGCCCCCGCTGAATTCGGAGCACTGGTCGCCGCCCGTCTCACCGCTCGCACCGGCGTGGCGTTCATCGAGGCGACCGATCACTTCGAGGCCCAGGCGAGCCAGGACGCGCTCACCGAGGCCGCAGCCGTGCTGAAGGTCGTCGCCGTCGGCCTCAACAAGATCGCCGGCGACCTGCGCCTGCTCAGCTCCGGTCCGAACGGAGGCCTCGGCGAGATCGTCCTGCCGGCGCTGCAGGCCGGCAGCTCGATCATGCCCGGCAAGGTCAACCCAGTGATCCCGGAGATGGTGCAGCAGGTGGCGGCGCAGGTGGTCGGCAACGACGCAACCGCCACGTTCGCGGCGACGATGTCGACCCTGCAGATCAACACGGCCATGCCAGTGATCGCCTGCAGCGTGCTGTCCTCGGTCGATCTGCTGAGCAACGCGATCACGTTGCTCGACACGCGGTGCGTGCGCGGCATCGAGATCAACGCAGTCCGGATGCGCACCAACGCAGCGCGCTCCCCGGCGATCGTCACAGCGCTCGCGCCGCGGATCGGCTACGACGAGGCGGCGCGGCTCGTCCGCCAAGCGGACGAGGAGGGAGTCTCCCTTGCTGAACTGCTCGAACGCAGTGGCGACTGGACGCCGGAGTCGCTTGATCAGGCGCTGCTGGAGATGGCTCGGCCGGCGGCGACCGACGACACTCGTGGGTCGGGCGTTTAACCGCGGCGCGACGGCGGGTATCGGGTCAGCCGTGACCAGGCGCTCGTTGTGGCTCGCGCCCAGATTGACCGGGTGAGCGGATGGCCGACCGGACCGCAGGCGCCGATCACGAGGAGATGTCGTTCGCTGCCGAACCGGACAGCCCGCGAGAGGCGCGACGGTTCGCAGCCACCGTGCTCGCCTACCACGCCGCGCCGACGGACGTGGCCCGCGACCTGACGCTGGTCGTCAGCGAGCTCGTCACGAACTTCGTGGAGCACAGTGACGGTCGCCAGATCGCGGTGATCTTCAACCT
>DATBKA010000082.1:0-5750 GCA_036556105.1 Ilumatobacteraceae bacterium
AAGGCTCACCGGTGTCACCCACGGAGTGCGTCGGGCAACCCTTTCGGCCATCGAGCGCAGCGACACGCGCCTCTTGCACCGCCGTCAACGCGTTGCCGCAGCAGCCGATCGGGCCCTCGAGCGGGCCGCCGACCGCCTCGACACGGCCCGAGCGGGAGTGCGACGCGTGCCGGCTCGCCTCGACCCAGAGGTTCGGCACCTCGATGCGTTGGCAACCCGGTTGCGGTTGCTCGACCCGATCCACACCTTGTCACGGGGCTGGTCGATCACGCGCGCCGCCGACGGAACCATCGTGCGCAGCGCCGACGAGCTCGCTCCCGGCGCAACCATCATCACCACGTTTGCCGCCGGCGCGGCGCGCAGCCGCGTCGAGGAGATCGCCCCATGACTGAACCTGTCGCCACTGGCTACGCCGCCGCTCTGGCCGAGCTGGAAACGATCCTCGGCGAGCTGGAACGCGCCGACGTCGATGTCGACGTGCTCGCCGCGCAGGTCAAGCGCGCCGCCGAGCTGATCGGCTTCTGTCGCGACCGAATCGGCGCGGCGCGGGTGCACATCGAGCAAGTCGTCGCCGACCTCAACGACGAACCCTCGTGATACCTTGACCAGCATGTCGGCAACCACATCGATCTCCAGCGACGTCGTGCTGTCCGCCAAGCGCGAGCTCGCTGCCGCGTTTCGCGCCGCCGCCTTCTTCGGCTTCAACGAGGGCATCGACAACCACTTCTCGCTCGCCGTGCCCGGGCATGACGATCTCTTCCTCCTCAACCGCTACGGACCCCATTGGTCGGAGATAACCGAGAACGACATCTTGACCATCGACTTCGACGGCAACGTCGTCGATGGCGAGGGCGAGTGGGAGACGTCGGCATTCATGATCCACCGCGGCTGCCATCAGGCTCGTCCGTCGGCGCGGGCGGTGTTCCACACGCACATGCCATACACGACCGCGCTGACCCTCACGGTCGGCGGCTTCGACACCAAGCTCAGCCAGAACGCGATGCTGTTCCACGGCCGCGTCGCCCAACTCGCCTATGGCGGGCTCGTCGACGCCGCAGAGGAAGGGCGCCGCTTCGGCGAGGTCATCGGCGACAACATCACGGTCGTGATGCTCGAGAACCACGGCGTGATGGTGATCGGTGAAGACGTGCCAGACGCGTGGCAGAAGCTGTACTTCCTCGAGCGCGCCTGTCAGGTGCAAGTGCTGGCCCAGTCCACCGGCCAACCGCTGATCCGCGTCAGCGACGCCGTCGCCGAGCACACGGCGGCGCAGTGGTTGAAAGAAGGGCCGAAGTGCCCCGTCGCCTTCGCCGCCGTGCGTCGCCTGGTCGACGGCGCCGCCAGCGTGCGCACCGCGTAGACGTCTACGCGCTGGTCAGCGCAGCCAGCAGTTCCGGTGCGTCGAGCACGTCGACAGGGATCTCCACGGCTGCGGCGCCGTCGGGCTGAGCGACGGCCAGCCACGCTTCACTGACCGTCAGCTGTGTTGCCTGTTGGAGCGCGGCGACGTACGCCGAGATCTGCGGCTGGTACCGGTGGGCCAGTTCCGAGGGAGACGTGACCAACGTGTCGGTCTTGAAGTCGACGAGCGCGAGCGTGCCATCCGGCTTCACGAACACCGCGTCGACATAGCCCCACACGGTGACATCGCCGAACTGGGCGCCGACGTACATCTCCCGCCGGCACTTCGGCGACTGGCGCATCCGCCCGAACAACTGCCCACGCAACAGCGACTGGACCATCGCCTCGATGTCGTGGCGCCGGTCGAGCACCCCTTCCGCTTCCGCGGCGACCTCGACAAGTGTTCCCAACCCCAGGCCCGGCTCGTCGAGGGCGACTTGTTGCATCACCGCGTGCACGGCGCTGCCCTTGGCGGTGCCGAAGCGGCCACCGCGACGGCTCGGTCGCTCGTTGGAGCCCGGTTCCTTGCGGTTCCCGGGATCGGCGGCCTCGCGGTCGTCGGTGTCGGGCTGGTGCTGGCCGACTGCGCGCCCGAAGCGCTCCCCCGGATAGACCGACTCGTCGTCGCCTTCGTCGTCGTCGAACAGTGAGCCCTGCACGAGCACGGCGTCGCTGGTCGGCCCCTCGTCGTCGCCGAGCGCCCTGGCGATGCTGCTCGGCGTCCAGATGCGGCGCACCTGGGCGACCGTGCGGTCCAGCTCGTCGGGCTCAACGCCGTGCTCGGCCAGGCCGAGCAAGCCGTGGCGCGACCAGTCGGGCGGGTGAGCTGCGGGCGCCAGCGGGTCGCTGCACACGACCTCGACCTGCTGCGCGGCGGCCATGACCGAGCCGACCAGTCGCGCCGCTGCGCAGTTGGAGTTCTTGTGGTGCACGGAGACGACGAGGTGATCCTTCGCCCGGGTGAACGCCACGTAGAGCAGGCGCGCCTCTTCGGCGAGCTCGCGCTGCTGTTCGAGGGCGGCGAGCTCGGCGAGCCCAGCGCTGGTGACCTTGCCGATCCGCACCATCGGAACGCCGCCGTGCCAGCGCACGCCCGTGGCCGAGTCGGCCGAATCCGCAGAGCCGAGACCGGCGACGATCGCAATCGGGAACTCGAGACCCTTGGCGGCATGGATCGTCATGATCCGCACGGAGTCCTCGCCTTCGTCGGTGCTGAGCTCGACACGGTCGATGTCGTCGATCCGCCGATCGACCCACGCCAAGTACTCGGTGAGCGTGCCGCCGGTCGCGTCGCTCCAGGCGCGCGCCTCGTCGAGCACGTAGCGAACGCGCCGCCAGGTCTCGCGGGCGACCTGTGCGCCTTCGTAGATCGCCGCAGGCACCCCGCGCCACCGATCGTAGATGTCGGCGATCAGCTCGGCCGGTGTGCGCTCGTGCTTGTGGCGGCCGAGCTCGCCGAGCACGCGCAACGCGTCACCGACCACACCGGCAACCTTGGTGTGGGCGACGAAGTCGCCGCGATACGGAGGCGGCGGACCGTCCGACGGACCGAGGCGGAACTCGGTCAACTGCCGGTCGTCGATTCCGAAGATCGAGGTGCGCAGCGCGGTGACCATCTTCAGTTCGTTGGTCGGGTCGTCGAGGGCGCGCAGGACGCGCAACAGCTCGTAGACCTCCCGCGACCCGTAGACCAGCGTGCCGCCCTCCACCCGGTACGGAACGCCGGCCTGGCGCAGCGTGTGCTCGAGGACACCCAGTCGGGTGCGGCTGCGCACGAGCACGGTGACATCGCGATAGCTCGCCGGCCGATCGGCTCCGGTGACGTCGTCGGTGACGACCCAGGCCGTGGTGGGATCAACGATCTGCTGCACCAAGGCGGCGACGTCGCCGGCTTCGGCACGCGCCGACTCGTCGGCGGTGTCGTGCTCGGTCTTCGTCCACTCGGGCATGCCGAGCACGACGACGCCTGGGCCATCGCCAGGATTGTTTGCAGCACGCTGCGCATCGAGGTCGACATAGGCCACCCGTTGAGCCGATCCATCGGCGAACCGGTGGGCGAGCGCGGCATTGATCCAGGAACAGACGTCGGCGCGGGTGCGCCGGTTGATGGTCAGCTGCTCCGCCGAGCCGAGATCCGCCAGCAGCCCGGCGAACAGCGACACGTCTGCCTTGCGGAAGCCATAGATCGACTGCTTCGGGTCGCCGACCGCGAACATCGAGGCCGGTGGGCTCGACCCGTCGGCTCTCGTCAACTCGGTGAGGATGTCGAACTGCACCTGGTCGGTGTCTTGGAACTCGTCGACGAACAAGAAGCGATGACGAGCGCGCAGCGCGTCGCGCACGTCGCCTCGCGACTGCAGCAAGCGCCGAGTGAGGACCAACAGGTCGTCGAACGACAGCTCACCTTCGGCGACGCGACGGTGGGCATTGGTGACCACGATCGGAACGAGCGCGGCCATGAGATGCGTGAGCGCCGGCTCGAAGCGAGCGAAGCGCAGCAGCGCCAGGAACGGCTGCCAGGCGGCCGAGGTGCCGTGGCGCCGGTCGTGGACGGCGTTGGCCGCGGCGGCGAGGGCGGGGATCGATTCGACGAACTCGAACGTGGATCGGGCGTCATCGACCGCGTCGTCGAGCTTGTCGCGCATCGCTCGGTTGGCGGCCAGGTAGCGGGCGTCGGTGGCGACGTCGTCGAGCATTCGCGACAAGGCGCGCTTCGCTGCCGACAACGACAACGCCGGCGGCAGTGGCGACTGCTCGAATCTCAACCAATCGTTGTCGATCGACTTGACCACATCGGCCAGGTGCGGCATCGCCGCGTACGTGGCAACGACCATCAACGCTTCTTCGATGGACGGCTTCTTCAACGCCAGGTTGTACAGCGTCTGCACCGCCTGCTCGGCGCGTTCGTCAGCCAGGGCTCCCGAGGTCAGCTCGTCGGCAGTCGTGAACTTCGGGGGAAGGCCAGCCTCGATCGGATAGCGCCGCAAGATCGAATGGCAGAAGCCGTGGATCGTGCCGATGAACGCATCGTCGAGGGCGACGGCGCCACCCAGTGACTGCCGCAGCCGGTGCGACACCTCACGCGCCGCTTTCTCGGTGAACGTGATGACGACCAGTTGGCTGAGATCGACCCCGGGCACGTCGAGCAGCGCGGCGACTCTGCCGACGAGGCTGGTCGTCTTGCCGCTACCCGCCCCGGCCGACACGGCGAGCGAGCGTTGCGGGTCAGTGGTGACCCACGACGGAAGGGTGATCGTCACGTCGTCACCGTCTCGAACGATCGAGCCCGCTCACCGAGCTCTTCGATCCCCAACGAATCGACACAGCACATCAGGCAGCGGCCGTTGTTGGGGTGAGGACGCGGCACGAAGTGACCGACGGCGATCTCGGACAGCCAGCGCTCGACGTAGGCCTCGAACTCGACGATCAGCGCAGGATCGAGATTGACGGGTCGCGACGTCGCTTTGGCGTCGCGCACCTGCAGGTACCGCGCCGTGGCCGGCGGGGCGCCGGTGCGATCGAGGCCCGTCAGCAGTTGCCCGTCGTGGTCGGCCGCCCGGGCGTAGAGCGGTAGCTGCAAACCGCGGCCGGAATCGAGCACGTTCTTGGTCGGCCCGACGCTGGCTCCGGTCTTGTAGTCGGTGACGCGCAGCCCGCCGTCGGCCATCAGGTCGATGCGGTCGATGTTGCCGCGGAACAGCGCCTGGCCGACCGGCACGCCGGAGAACGAATGCTCACAGGCGACGGGCGAGCAGTGCTCCTCCGCTTCTGCGTCGAGCACCGCGGCGATCGACCGCAACAAGTGAGCTCGCTCGGCGCTCCACGCGCTGGGATGACCGAGACGGTGCTGGATGCCGAACCCAGCGGCGAGCTCGTCGAGCACCTCCGCGGCGCGGTGGTGCATCGCCGGGAGATGGTCACCTTGGAGCCACGGCGGCCGCAACGACCCGTCGAGGACCAACCACTCCGCGGCAAGTTGCTCGAACACGCTGTGCACCAGCACGCCACGTTCCCTGGGCTCGATGGCGATGATCGTGGCCGCGTCGACCTCCTCGGTGAGGTACAACACGTGCTTGGCGAAGTACCCGAGGCCGCAACGCGCCTGATCCTCGACGGCCGTGATGGCCCACAACTTCCCCGGAGGGGACAGCGCCGAGTGCGTGCCCACCGCTCCGTCGAACTCGGTCGGCTGCGGATCGAGACGGGCGCGCAACGCATTGGCCCGTCGGGCGAGGCGCGGCGAACCGGCCACAGGCTCCGGTTGACGGGCGAGCTGCTCCGAGATCGACAACGGATGACCGCAGCGCAGCCCGGCCTCGTGCGAGTCGTGGTGCTCGGAGGCCAACCCG
>DATBKA010000083.1:0-3278 GCA_036556105.1 Ilumatobacteraceae bacterium
GGCTTGGCCAACATGGTCAAGCAGGCGTTCGAACGGAGCATGCAGCAGCCTTGAGCGCGTTGTCGCTCGCCGACCCGCGGGGTGCAACGCCCGCAGAGCGGATGGCTGTCGCGTTCGCCCGCATCCTGCGCGGCGCCGAGCTGGGGGTTCCGATCGGCAGCGTGCTGATGTTCGTCGAGGCGTTGGGCGAGGTCGGCGTCTCGCGGCGAGCCAGTGTGTACTGGGCGGCGCGGTCCACGCTCGTCCATCACCCCGAGGACCTGGAGATCTTCGACCGTGCCTTCGCCGCGTTCTGGGATCAGGCCCAGGTGACGTCGGTCGACGACGACACCGAGGTCGTCCAGATCACGTTGGCCACCGACGAGGAGAGCGAGGACGACAACGACGACGAGTCGGCCACCGCCTCTGACGAACCGACGCTCACGTTGCGCTTCTCGCCGATCGAGGTGTTGCGCAACAAGGACTTCGGCGCCTACGACGAGACGGAGCTGAAGCTGGCGCAGGAGCTGATGAGCCGGCTGCGCTTCGCCGGGCCACCGCGCCGATCGTTCCGCTCGGTCCCAGCGGCGCGCCGTGGCGCACCCGATCTGCGCAAGACGTTGCGCAGCGCGATCGGCGCCGGCGGCGAGCCGATCCGCCGCCACTGGCGCGAACCGGGCGACCGGTTGCGGCGGCTGGTGTTGCTGCTCGACGTCAGCGGGTCGATGGAGCCGTACGCGCGGGCGATGCTGCATTTCGTGCATGCGGCCGTCGCCGGGCGGCAGCGGGTCGAGGCGTTCTCGCTCGGCACCCGCCTCACCCGCGTCACCAAGGAGCTGAACAGCCGCGATCCCGATCGTGCCCTCAAGCAGGCCAGCGAGCGAGTGCAGGACTGGAGCGGCGGCACACGCCTCGGCGAGTGCCTGCGCCAGTTCAACGACCAGTGGGGTGTGCGCGGCATGGCCCGCGGCGCGATCGTGGTGATCCTCAGCGACGGATGGGACCGCGGCGATCCGGCGGTCCTCGGCGAGCAGATGAGCCGGTTGCAACGCGTCACCTACGACCTGATCTGGGTCACCCCGCTGAAAGTCACACCGGGCTACGCCCCACTGGCCCGTGGCATGGCGGCCGCATTGCCGTATGTTGATCACTTCGTGGAAGGCCATTCGCTCGCCGCGATGGAAGAGCTGGCCAACGTCATCGCCGGCGTGTCGGCCCGGCGAGCGTGAACGGAGAGCATGATGCGTGAGCTGTTGGACGACATCGATCGCTGGAAGGCGGCCGGCAAGCAGGTTGCCGTTGCCCGAGTCGTCGACATCGAGGGTTCCGGTCCCCGTGAGCCGGGCGCGGCGATGGCCGTCAACAGCGATGGCGAGGTCGCCGGTTCCGTCAGCGGAGGCTGCGTCGAGGGCGCCGTGGTCAGCGAGGCACTGGCCATCCTCAACGGCGAGGCTGAACCGCGGATCATCACGTTCGGCTACAGCGACGACGAGGCGTTCGCCGTGGGGCTGACGTGCGGCGGCACCATCCGCCTCTTCGTCGAGCCGCTCGACTGGTAGCGCCGTGGCGATCTACGAGCAGCTCAGCGCGGCGATCCGCGACAACCGACCGGTCGCTCTGGCGACTGTTGTCGACGGTCCACATGTCGGCGCCAAGCTCCTCGTCACCACGACCGGCGAGCCGACCGGCGATCTCGGCAACCCCGAGCTGACCAGGATCGTCGCTCGCGACACCCTCGCCGAGCTCGAAGCCGGACGCAGCGGGATCCGCAACTACGGGCCAGAGGGTGAGACCACGCCCGAAGACCTCGTCAACACGCCGACGGTGCGGATCTTCGTCGAGAGCTGGGCGCCACCGCCGCAGATGTGGATCTTCGGTGCGGTCGACTTCACCGCGGCGCTGGCCAAAGTGGCCAAGATCCTCGGCTACCGGGTCACGGTCTGCGATGCCCGTGAGGTGTTCGCCACACGGCGGCGGTTCCCGATGGCCGACGAAGTCGTCGTCTCCTGGCCGGGCCCGTTGTTCGCCGAGCGCGGGCACACGCTCGCGCCGCGCGACGCGGTGTGCATCCTCACCCACGATCCGAAGTTCGACGTCCCCGCCGTCCAGGGGGCTCTGGCAACGCGGGTCGGCTACATCGGTGTGATGGGCAGCCGCAAGACCCACGCCAAGCGGATGGAACGTCTCGCCGAGGTCGGAGTCGACCAACCCGACCAGCTCGAGCGGCTGATGTCGCCGATCGGACTCGACCTCGGGGCGCGCACGCCCGAGGAGACGGCGATCTCGATCTGTGCCGAGATCATCGCCCGCCGCACCGGCCGGGCCACGCCATCGCTTCGCGAAGCGACCGGCCCGATCCACAGCTGACCCCGCCGCACCTGACCGGCGATTGTCGCCCTGTAGCGACGTGCTACTCCGCGGCGACCGGGTTGCCGAACTTGAGCCGCTTCAGGTGGCGCTTGGTGACGAAGTCGACTTCGACCGGGCGGCCGCGGTACGGGGCGTGGACGATCATGTTGTCGACGCCGAGCCAGATCATGACGTGCCCGGGGTAGTAGACGAGGTCACCGGCTTGGGCCGTGTCGAGCTTTCGGGCTGCGGCGTTGCGCAGTTGCGTGGTGCTGCGCCGGGCCAGTTCGACCCCGGCTTGACCCCACGCGAAGGCAGTCAGGCCGGAGCAGTCGAAGCCGACGCCGACCTTGCTGGTGTTGCGCCGGTAGGGCACGCCGACCTGGGACAGAGCCGACAGGAGGGCGATCTGGTGGGGACGGTCCGCCTTGGCCCACGCCGCGTCGAGCAACGCCGGGTCGACGCTCAACCGGGTGGCGACCGCCGACGACACGTCGTCGAGTCGAAGTGCGAACGAGTCGGTGCCAACCGCCTCGAGCGCGGCTGCTGCCGTCAGCGAGATCGGATCAGAGGTTGCCGCGTGGACTTCGGCGACCGGGAAGGTGGCTGCCGAGGCCGACATCGTGTCGACGGCGAGGCCGGTGACACAGAGCAGAGAACAGGCAACGGCAAATGTTGCGAACTTCTTGCGGTCTGTCATCTACCGATCCTTCTGTCATGCCCGCAACCGAGACCACGCTCGTCGGCGGCGGGCCAACTCGTGAGGGTCACGAGTCCTGGTTCGATCGGGAAAAGGCGCTGATCGGATGACCACTGATGAGTCCACGCGAGTGGCTGGTCAGCCTCGCCGCGCCACTTCGTCGCCCACCCGTCGCCCTGCATGGGTCGCAACCCTACCGTCATCAAATCGCAATAAACAAACCGGCCGTAACCGATCTGTCATGTTTTTG
>DATBKA010000084.1:0-2488 GCA_036556105.1 Ilumatobacteraceae bacterium
ATCTGATCCATACCCCACAGTCAGCGCAAGCAGGTCCTTCGTGCCGGAGCCGGAGACGATTTGTTGCTCCGCCCAACCAGGATGCACAGCAAGCGGTAGGTCGACGCGGTGCAGGCGCGCCCCGTCTCGCGGCGCGCGAAGCAGTGGCTGGTCGCAGTCAGTCGGCAGCCCGTCGTCAAGCAGTACCACGTTCGCTCCGAGGTCGCCGGGGCACGGTGACGGTTCCGTCGGCCCCACCGTTTCCACAAACCAACCCTGTGGCACTCGTATCGACGCGCCGTGAAAGCTGACCTCCTGCCAATCGAGACGAGCACCGCTGCGCGGCTCGTTCTGGTACCGCCACGTGCCGGACGGACCGATCGTGTCCGTCACCTTCAGCGGCGAGTCGGTCGTCCAGCGAACGGTGACCGAGACGGCCAGTTCGTAGATGTCGATCGTCTGGCAGCGATCGCACTCGTCGGTGCGCAGCACGACGTGCAGACCGTTGACGACCTCATCCGGCACGGCCGTCAGTTCGGCGGGGACGATGCGTACCCATTGATCGCCACAGGTGATGGACCGGGCCTGTTCGTTCGCAACCGCCTGGCACCCGTTGCCGGGCCGGAAGGGGCTGAGATCTGGCGGCAACGAGATCCTGACGTTGCCCCAGTCGAGGAGGTCCCACCCGGCCGGCGATGGCGACGTCGGGTGTGCGACCTGCGGTTCTGTCGCACGGGTCACGACGGGAGCGAGGGTCTCCGGCGTCGAATGCTCGTCGCCAACGGCGCTACCGTCACCGCGTGTCATCAGCAACCCGGCGGCCCCGACCACCAGCGCCAGCGAGGCAGCGGCGACCACGACGAGCCGGCGCCGGGGTGATGGTCGTCGCCCACCGACGGAGACAACGGGGTGAACATCGAGGTCCGGCGCGATCGGCGAGACCCCGGCTGCCAACACGTCGAGCTGGGAGCACATCCGCTGGATCAGTTCGTCATCGAGAACGTTCATCGTTGAACCTCCTGGCGCAGCAGCACCAGAGCACGCCGGGCATGGGAACGGACGGTGCTCGGCCGGCACCCGAGCGCATCGGCGATGGCCTCCTCGTCCCAGTCGGCCCAATACCGCAAGACAAGCACCGCGCGCTGTTCGTAGGACAGCCGGCCCAGCGCGGCGACGATCTCTCCGTCGTCGTGGCTCACGACGACGACGTCGTCACCAACGGTTCGTTGTTCTCGCCAGGCTCTGCGCATGCTCGACCGCATCGCCGATCGCGCCAGGTTGACGACGGTCACGCGCAGGTAGCCGTCCGGATTGTCCAGGTCGGCGTACCGTCGGGCCACAGCGATGAACGCGTCCTGGGCGATCTCCTCGCCCGTGGCGGCGTCGCCCGTGAGCGCCGTCGCCCAGCGCGCCGCGTCATGCCAGGCGCGCCGATAGAACGACTCGAACTCCTTCGTTCTCAAGGGAGGCTCAGCCAGCATCGGCTCCAGTGTGCGACCCACACCATCCCTGACGCCACCGCCGCCGTGAACCGTTGCAGGAAACCGTGCGACACCCCTGTGGGATCATGGGAACATGGGTTCGATCGAGTTGCCGGAGGTGTCCGACGTACGGGGTCTCGGGCCGCGGCAACTGGAGGCGGTGCTCCGCCAGGTCGACATGGTCCGCCGTCAGGCGGAGGTGTTGGCGGCAGAGATCATCGCCGAGGCGGAACGTTCGCGGGCGTATCGCGAGGATGGTCATCGGTCGGTGTTCGCCTGGGCGCGAGCGACGTGCAACTGGTCGCACGGCACTGCCAGGAGCAAGGTGCAAACGGCGCGGCTACTCGAAGCGTGCCACCGGGTCCGTGCCGCTGCTGCCAACGCCGAGCTCGGTGTCGACCAACTCCACGTGCTGGCCGGTCTGTTCGCCAACCCGCGGGCCCGAGAGCATTTCGACGGGTCGGCCGAGTTGCTCATCGGCGACGCCAAGGGTTTGTGGTTCGACGAGTTGATGGTCGTTGCCAATCGCTGGGAGGCGCTGGCTGACCAGGACGGCGCCCACGCCGCTCATGAACGGGCCTACGCACAGCGCAACGCCCGCTTGTCGTTGGTCGGTGCGGAGGCGATGCTGGCCGCCCACGGCGGAGCGCTGGCCGGCGCCGAGATGGTCGAGATCTTCGAACGGTTCTGCGATGCCGAGTTCGTGGCCGATTGGGAACAGGGTCTGGCCAACCACGGCGAAGCGATGTGCGCAGCGCTGATGGCCCGCACCGCCCCGCAGCGCCGCTTCGACGCCGTGCAGGCGATCTTTCGGGCAGCGGCCGCATCTGGGGTGATCGGCGACACGGATCCGACGGTCAACGTCGTCGTCGACCTGCCCACGTTCGAGCACCATCTCAACCGAGCCGCGGGTGTCGGCGTCGAACCGCTCGATCCGGCCACGGTGCACGACCGACGCTGCGAGACCGACCGCGGCACCCAACTCGATCCCGGTGATGTGCTCGCCGCGGCGCTGACCGGCCGAGTCC
>DATBKA010000085.1:0-11429 GCA_036556105.1 Ilumatobacteraceae bacterium
AGCGTGTCGACGTCGAAGCTGAGCAGGTCGCTCGTGCGCACGAGTTTGACAGTGATGTTTCGGCCGTCGTAGGCGACACACGTGGCGGCGAGCTCGACCGATCCGCCGGGGTGCTGCAACGCCACGAGGCGGGCGTCTTCGAGGCCGTGGCGTTCGTCGGGACGGGTACCCCACAGCACGCGTTCGTCGACCCGAGTGGCTGCGTCGAACACGAGGCGATGATGGCCGTCGCGAATGTCGACTGCAGTCGCCGCCTCGACATGCCGACCGACGGCGTCGACCGTCAGCGTGCCGTCGGCAGCGACGACACCCGTGCGGAGCTCGATCGACGAACTGTGACCCTCGCCGATGGCCCGCAGACTGAGCAGGACTCGCACCTCACCCGGTCGCGCCGCGGTCTGATCGGGAAGGGCGACGATCGACGGGTTGCACAAGGAGGCCCCTTCGATGGAGAACTCCTTCGTCAGGTACGCGGCAACGAGCAACCGCCGCGCGGGGGAGATCATTGTGTCGTCGATGCCGAAGCGATCGGCGAGCTCTCGCCACCGCGCCAGCAGAGCACCGCCGAGGTTGCGGTGACGAGCGTCGAACGCAGAGATCACCGGGGCCAGCCGGTTGCGGGCTTCGTGATCGTCGACCTGCAACAGCCGCTGCAGTCGCTCCGACAGGGTGTCGTCGGCGTAGTCGAGCGGCAACGTGATGACACGAGTGGGATCCGGACTCATGAGCATGCTCTGCCGCCGGACCGGAATCGTCGGCGTCACAGCGGGAGGGTCGGGGATCTCGTGGCCGTCGAGCAAGGCGGCCAAGCTCCCTGCGTCGGTGGCGACGTGAGGGCGCGCCTGTTCCGACGCGGACGTGGCCGGAGCGATCCTCGCGTTCAGATGGGCGTCGACCACCACCGCCATCGCCACAGAATGCACGATCGCCGCGCGCCGCGCATGGATGCTGTACACAAATGATCCGATCGACCCACGCTCGCTGCGGCAACCGGAGATTGCAGAAGCCGACCAGCACGAAGACCATGCCGTCCACGCGATGGACCGATCAGCCGGCGCGCAGCTCGGAGGCGGGCGTTCGTCTGGCCGCGAGCCATCCGGGCACCAGAACGACGAGGTTGGCGAACACGATCGCTGACGCGACGATGACGGTGATCGCCGACCATGGGATCACCGAAACAGGCAGAACCCGCAGGTCGCGCGCTGAACTCAGCCAAGTCTGACGCCCGACGGCCAGGCCGGCGGGTACTGCCACGACGAGTGGAACCAACGCGGTCGTCGTCGCCTGCGCGGCGAGCGACCAGCGCATGCCGCCGCTCGTCATCCCGACACAGCGCATGACTGCGACCTCGAATCGCCGGGCCCGGACTGCCGTGTACAACAGATAGGCGAGCAGGACTGCCCCGCCCAGGGAGACGAGCACGACGAGCGCCCGTGGCACTCGGTCGTAGTGGCTGAGATTCAGGCCGACGAACAGCGTCAGCACTTGTTCTGCGGTGGGAGCGACGACTTCCGAGACGCCCTCGATTCGGGCGATCTCGGCGGCGATCGGCCTCGGGTCACCCGCGAGTCGCAGGTAGACCGACCTGCCGCCGATGTCCAAGTTGGAGAGAACCGAATCCGCCCGAGCCTGCAGATCCTTGGGCAGGTCATCGGGCAACCAAGCGATGGCGGTTTCGAGTTCACTCTCGCTCGGTTCGACCAGTGCGGCGAGGCCGTCGAGGGTGAAGGCAGCTTGGAAGGTGTCTTCCGTGCGTTGGAGCGGCAGGACGGCGATCCCAGTGATCTCGTAACGCGCACTCACGTTCGGTTCGTCCGGGCGGGCGTAGTCAGTAACGGGTAGCCCGCTCTCTGACGCGGCGTGTTCGAGCTCGTCGGCGAGTGATATCGCCAATGCGACTCGTTCGAGCCGGACGCTGTCGCCGATGCCAAGCCCGGTCGCGTCGGCGAACAAAGCGTTGATCGCAACCTCATCGGAGCCGTCGGGGACGCGACCAGCCACCATCGTGGGGGCGATGGCGTCGGGTCCGGTGTCGAACGACCAGGGCCACACGCCGATGTGAGTATCGGCGACGCGGAGAATCACGGGGGGATAGAGCGTTCCGACCGTCGCTCGCTCGACGCCCGCGATCCGGTCGAGTTGACTGAGGACGGCCGGCGGCGACTGGCCGTCCTCGTCGATCGACACGACAGCGTCCCAGTTCCATCCGGCCAACGCAGGTGAACGCTCGAAGTGATCGAGACCCGCCAGGTAAGTGAGACTGGCAACACACGTCGCGCCGGCGATCGTGATCGAGATGAAGCTCGGCCAGGGGCTGGGCTGCCGCGGACCGACGGGCGAGCCAATCGCTGTGAGCACTCCGCTGTGCGCTCCCGGTCGCAAGTGGGACGATCCAAGGACGATCCTTCGGTCGGGCCGGAGCGCGCGGCGCGCTTGTCCCGGCCTGCGGTCGAGCCGCCGTGAGGCGACGGTTCCGATCGCAACCACCGCGATGATCACGAGCACGATTCCGACGAGCGTGACGGTTCCATCGAATCGCATCGACGCGTGCGGAGTGATGGTCTCCGCGAAACCTCGTGGCATGAGAACGCCGATCGCCGGCGCAAGAAGGGCAGCGAGCGCCGCGCCGATGAGCGCCGTGGCTGCCACGTCAGCGATCGATTGGACGACGACCTGTTTGGGGACGGCACCCAGCGCGTACAACGTCGAGGTGTCACGGTCGCGGTCGCGCACGTACTTGCCGACGATCGGAGCGAGTAGCAGCAGGCCGCCAACGGCGCCTACACCGGCGAGCAACCACAACAGCCGGGCATCTGTCGCCAACGCGTCGTCGATGGCGGAGCCTCGGGCGCGCAGATCGATGAGGACCTCGTATGACGAGAGGTCTTCTCGGACTTCGTCGGGCGAAGCGCGTGGGTCGAGCCAGACGACCGCGTTCGCCTGCGTTTCCGCGCCCGATTCGACGAGGCGGGCGATCACCGCCGGATCGACGTACGCGGGCTCGATTGTCAGACCCGTGTCGGGCGGTTCGATGTCGAGGGGACCGACCGATATTCCGGTGACCGTGAGATCAATGGCTTGCTCGAGGGCAACGGGGTCGCCGTCACGGCACCATCCGGCGACACGGATGGGATCGCCGATGTCGATGCCCTCCCTCGTCGCGGTGCCGAGGGCGATCACCACTCCGGTGCCTTCCGGACGCGACAGCTGTCCGTTCAAACGAAACGGCATGGCCTGGTCGATGCCACGGCCACGCGTCAGTCCGAGCAGCGCTACCGAGCGATCGTCGTCGATGCAGCCGTAGCGATCGTCATCGGTTGCGAATATCGGCGCGTTGTCCTGATCGACCAGATATGGCGTGGCGATGGGTTCCACAGACCGCGCCTCGTCGACGACGGCGAGATCGACCAACCGCGGCAGCATGTCGTCGGCGCTCAGTTGCTCGGCGGGGCCGGTGCACCCGAGTATTGACACGTCTTGCTCGCATCGTGGCGCCACCACGAGATCAGGAGCATCGATCTCGTCAATCAGACCCTGATAGGTGGCTCGTACCTGGCGTGCCGTGGACCCCGCAGCAAAGATGAAGCTGCCCACTGCCCCGATGAGCGTGGCCACCACCAATGACCTGCCCCATTCTCGCCGCCAACGCAACCGAAGCGAGAGCCAGACGAGAGCCACACAATCGAGTCTCCCACTCTCTCGCCGTCCCGGAAATGGTGCAGCCCACCAGGGCTGCGGTGGTGTTACCCACCGGATTTCGCTGCAGTGCCAACTTGCTCGACGCGCTCAAATCCGCTGCGCAGGGTCCCCCCACCGAGACGAGTCGGGGCTACTCTGTCGGCGATGACTCGGCGGAGCCTCCCGAATGACGCGCCAGACAGTGGCCGCGGCGAAGCCCACACGGTCCGCAGATCCCCGAAGACTCCCCCCGTCAACGCGGTAGCTACCACGGTGCGCACATGATCCATCACCTCAGTCCCGCCGAATGGAGGCTGATCGCGCCGGCAATGGTCGGGCACAGCTACCGACAGTTGGTCGGGTTCGGCCTCGTGGCGGCAGCGCGAATGCGGGCAACCGTCGAGACCGTCGGCGTGTTCGACGGGGATCGCTACGTGGGCCTTGCCACGGTGCGGATCAAGCGGCTGCCGTTCAGGTCGGGTGGCGTCGCCTACGTCAGTGGCGGGCCGCTGATCAGCGGCGATGGCTCGCCTGACGACCTCCGTCTCACGCTGCAGGCCCTGGCTGACGAATACGTCCAACGGAGGAAGCTGGTGCTGCGGATTTTGCCGCCTGTCGAGTGGGCGCTGGAGCAGTGGCACTGCGAACCGGTCTTCGCGTCGCTCGGCTTTCGAGTCGCGAGAGGAGTACGGCCGTATCGCACGATCATGGTCGACCTCACCGAGGATGAGGCGGCGATCCGGTCACGCCTCCACCCGAAGTGGCGGAATTGCCTGTCGTCGGCCGAACGCGAGGGGCTGCGAGTGAGGGTTTCCACCGACGACGAGGATCTCGCTCGATTCGGTGAGCTGCACCGTGAGCTGATGGCCCGCAAGGGTTTCAACGTCGATCTCGATGTCGATGCCTATCGGTGCATGCAACGGATGAGCGACGCCGAGGAGCGTCTCGAGGTGCGGCTGGTCGAACAGGAGGGTGTGCCGCTCGCCGGCCACGTGTCCAGCGCACTCGGTCAGAGCAAGGTGTATCTCTTTGGCGCGTCGACACCGGAAGGCAACCGTCGCAAGGCGTCCTACCTGCTGCAGTGGGACGCGCTGACCGCGGCGCGTTCTCGCGGGATGAAGTGGTACGACCTGGGCGGCATCGACCCCGACGAGAACGAGGGCGTGTATCGCTTCAAGGCTCGGATGAATGGCATCGATGTCACGGCTCCGGGCCCGTTCGAGTTGCTACCCGACGGCGGGAGGGCGTGGGTCACGCGCGCCGCCGAGCGGATCTACCGCGCCTTCCGGAGGCGCGAGCGTCGGTAGTCAGGTCGGCGCGGCGGCCGCGGGTGCTGCTCGAGCCCGTAGCGGAGCGCTTCATCGCGTGCCTTACGGGAAGCCGTAGAGCTTGGCGGCGTTGTCGTGAACGATCTTGGTCCGGTCTGCGTCCGACAGGCCGGCGAAGGTTCGGTCGATCACTTCGCGACTGTGAGGAAACGTGCCTTCGTCGTGCGGATAGTCGCTGCCCCACATCAGGCAATCGCTGCCGGTGAACTCGAGGTTCTTCAATGCCATGGGATCGTCGCTGAACGTCACGAACCCCTGACGCTTGAAGTACTCGCTCGGCTTCAACGCCAGGCGCGGGCGGATCCACATGTGCTTCTTGTCGGCCTGCTCGTCGAGCACATGGAGCAGCCAGGCCAACCAGCCGGCACCTGATTCGACGATGGCGATCTTGAGGTTCGGGTGCCGCTCCAACCCGCCTGAACTGATCATGTAGGTGACCGGTTGCAACCCCTCAGCCATGCTCAAGGCCATGAACGACAGGGCGCCGCCGTGGCCGTCCTCCTCACCCCAGTCCTCCGGGTACTGATCGCGGTCGTTGGTGAAGCTGTGGAACGTGAGCACGATCCCGGCATCTTCGAGCGCGGCCCACAGCGGCTCGTACTCCGGCCGGTTGTACGGGCGGGCGTTGGCCACGATGGGCACCTTGAGGGCGCGCAAGCCCGCCGCCGCGGCGCGCTGCACTTCGCCCACTGCTGCAGCGATGTCCGCCACCGGCAGCACACCCACCGGGGCGAATCGGTCGCGGTGGTCGCCGAACCACTCGCTGATCCAGTCGTTGTAGGCCCGTGCCACCGCCATCTGATACTCGGGGTCGGGCGACTGGAACACCGCCAGGGTGTCGTTGGGGTAGATGACCTCGGCGTCGACACCGTCGCGATCGAGGTCGCGCAGTCGCCGTTCGATGTCGCGCCCGCCGCTGGGGTCGCTGCGGAACTCGCGTTCCTTGTCCTCCTCGGTCTCGCGACCTTCGGCCACATCGAGGCGGCGCGGCTTTCGCCCTTCGACGACGAAGTAGCTCTTGCCGTCATGTGTTTCGACATGAGGTGCGCGGTCACGGAACTGTGCAGGCAGCCGCTCGTTGTAGAGGTCGTCGGGCTCCTGCACGTGCGAGTCGGCGGAGATGACGTTGTGTTTCGTCATGCCGGTTCGATCCCTCCCTCGTCAGCGCGGCCAGCGCGCTTGACGTTCGACCTCGTTGAGATCGAGGTGGTTGCGCATGTACTCGCTGCCGCCGTCGCGCCGAGGCGTGTACTCCCACGGTGTGTACGAGCCCGAGCGCAGGGCGGTCGAGACGAGGCGCCGGCGGGCCTGATCGTGGAGCACCTCTTCGGTGATCCTGTCGAGGTTCCAGCGGTCGGCGACCTCACGACGCATGGCCGCCAAGGTGTCGGACCAGGCCGGGTCACTCGCGAGGTTGGAGCGCTCGTGCGGGTCGCTGGCCAGGTCGTAGAGCTGGTCGGGATCGGCAGGGCAGTGGACGAACTTCAGCGAATCCCGCCGGACCATCACGATCGGCGCGCAAGACCCCTCCGCCATGTACTCGCCGACCACGACGCGATCGTCTGTCCCCCCATCCGCGAGTTGCACGAGCGACGCGCCTGGCAACGGATCCACAACCGAGCCGGCGTCGGCATCGGCAAGGTCCATGAGCGTGGGCAGCACATCGACGAGCGACACGGGCGTCGCAACGCGGCGCGCTCCGAACCGATCGGGGGAGTGGATCACCAGTGGGATGCGACACGAGCCCTCGAAGAAGCTCATCTTGTACCAGAGCCCGCGCTCGCCCAACATGTCGCCGTGGTCGGCGACCAGGATGACAACGGTGTTGCCGGTGGCACCGATCGAGGCGACTGTGTCGAGGAGCACTCCGGTCCAGTCGTCGACGTAGGAGATGTTGCCGAGATAGGCGCGGCGGGCGCGGCGAACATCGTCGTCCGTGACCGTGACGCCCTCCATCGCACATGCGGCGCGGAGACGCGCCGAGTGCGGATCGAGCGGCACGTCAGCTTGGTCGACGACCGGCATCGGGATCTCGACGTTGCGGTATCGTTCCCAATGCTGCTGGCGAGTGACATACGGGTCGTGTGGGTGAGTGAAGCTGGCGACCATCAGCCACGGCCGTTGGTCGTCGGCGCGAGCCAAGTCGTGCAAGGCGCGGACCGCTTGGTGGCCCACCTCGTCGTCGAAGAGCAGTTGGTTGGTCACCTCGGCCACTCCGGCGCCCAGGACGCTGTCCATGTTGTGGTACCACCAGTCGATCCGCTCGTCGGGACGCCGCCAGTCCGGCGTCCATCCGAAGTCGGCTGGATAGATGTCGGTCGTTCGCCGTTGCTCGAACCCGTGCAGCTGGTCGGGACCGACGAAGTGCATCTTGCCGCTCAGCACCGTCCGATAGCCGGCGGCGCGGAGGTAGTGGGCGAACGTAGGGATCGTGCTGGCCAGATACGCCGCGTTGTCGTACCCGTGCGTCGCCGACGGAAGCTGGCCCGTCATCATGCAGTAGCGGGCAGGCGTGCACAGCGGGCTGTTCGTGTAGGCCGCGTCGAACACAACGCCGGATGCCGCCAGCCGGTCGATGTACGGTGCCTCGGCAACGCCGCCGTAGCACCCCAACATCGACGGATTGAGCTGGTCGTACATGACGACGAGCACGTTGGGACGGGTCTCGTTCCCGGTGGTGGTCACGCCGGTGATTCTGTCATCCACGGCACACGTCGCCGCCGACCCCGGGCCCGTCACCGTCCGAGCGGAACCTCGCTGCGGCAGTAGTCTGCGACGACGAGGTGAACCATGACAGACCGCGTCGTCCGAGTGACGTGCACCCACGATTGCCAAGATGCGTGCAGTGCGCTGGTGACGGTCGATGCCGCAGGCAGGGCAGTCGACATCAAGGCCGACGCTTCGCACCCGATCACGGGTCGCCACCTGTGCGTGAAGGTCGATCGTTACCTCGAGCGCGTGTACAGCCCCGACCGGTTGCTGACGCCGTTGCGCAGGCGCGGCGCCAAGGGCTCCGGCGACTTCGAACCGATCACGTGGGAGGACGCCCTCGATGAGATCGTCGAGCGGTGGCAGGGGATCATCGCCAGTCACGGCGCTGAGGCGATCCTCGGCTACTCGTATCTCGGGTCGATGGGTCTGCTCGACGCCTTCGGCACGATGCAGGCCCTGTTCAACCGCCTCGGCGCCACGCAACTCGAACGCTCGATCTGCGGGCCGCAGTGGTTCGCCCTCTCCGGGCTCACGGCGTGGCCGTGGTCCGACCCGGAGAACCTGCCCGAGGCGGAGACGGTCGTCGTGTGGGGGATGGATCCTGTCTCGACCTCGATCCACACGTGGGAGCTGATCCGCCAGGCTCGGAAGCGCAACGATGCGAAGCTCGTCGTGGTCGACCCGTACCGCAGCCGTACAGCGGCGTACGCAGACATCCATCTCCGTCCGCACGCGGGTACTGACGGCGCACTTGCGTTGGCGATCGGGCATGTCATCGTTCGAGACGGACTGCACGATGCCGACTACGTCCGCGAGAACACGTCCGACTTCGACGACTATCGCCGAGCCGTCGAGCAGTGGACGCCGGAACGTGCCGCGGCGGAGACCGGCGTGCCCGCCGACGACATCGTCGAGGTCGCTCACCTGTACGCGGCGCGGCGACCGGCGGCGATTCGCGTCGGCGTCGGCATGCAACGATCGGCTGGAGCCGGATCCGCGCTCAGAGCGATTCAATGCCTTCCGGCCGTCACCGGGCAATGGCGTTGGCCGGCCGGTGGCATGACCGGCGCAGTGTCGATCGGCCAGACGAACCTCGGTGCGCTGTCACGACCTGACCTCGCCCCGCCAGGAACTCGCACGGTCAACATGATCCAACTCGGACGGGTCTTGACCGATCCCTCGATGGCTCCGCCGATTGCCGGGCTGTACGTGTGGAACAGCAACCCGGCGGTGATCGCTGCCGATCAGCGTCGCGTGCTCGAGGGGTTGGCCCGCTCCGATCTCTTCACCGTGGTCCACGAGCAGTTCATGACGGACACGGCGCGGTACGCCGACGTCATCCTGCCGGCGACGACGATGCTCGAACACGCTGATCTCGTCGGATCGTGGGGGTACTCATACCTGTCGTGGAACGAGGCGACGATCCGCCCGCTCGGCGAATCGAAGCCCAACGCCGAGGTGGCACGGCTGCTGGCGGCGCGGTTGGGCTTCGACGACGACGTCTTCGGCCTCGACGACCATCAGTTGATGGAGCTCGCCCTTGCCGAATCGCCCGCTGCGGCAGCAGGCGTGGACGCCGACCGGTTGCGCCAGGCCGGTTACCTGCGCGTCGGCACCCCTGCAGGAGTCGCCGTCGCTGCCGACGCCACGTTCTCGTTCTCCTGCGCGGCACTCGGCCGCGCCGGGCTACATCCGGTTGCCGAGTACCGCCCGCCGGCGAACGTGCCGGCGGCCGGTCCCTACCCGTTGCGGCTGCTGACGCTCAAGCGTCACTACTCGATCAACTCGTCGTACGGAGGGCTTCCGGTGATGTTGCAGGCCGAGCCGCAGCAGGTCGGCCAACTGCACCCCAGCGATGCCGAACGGCGGATGATCGCCGACGGCGACACGGTGCGCATCCACAACGACGTCGGCAGCATCCAGTGCACCGTGGCGGTCACCGACAAGGTCCCGCCGGGAACGGTTGCCGTGCCGTTCGGCCGTTGGGGATCGGACCCCGAGTCGGGCGGTGCCAACAGCCTGACCAGCGACCTCCTCGGCGACCTCGCCAACGGGCCGACGTTCTGCGACAACCTCGTCGAGGTCGTCAAGGTCGGCGCCGACGCGTAGTCGGACGCGGAGTCAGGGTGCGTCGGAAGGATCGCTGGACGGGAGCGGCCCGCGGTTGACGGGAACGGTGGGCCGAGTCGTGTCGGGAGTCGGTTCAGCCTCGACATCGCCCCACCGGTGACGTCGCATCCGCGCCGCCAGTGCGTCGACCTCGGGGTTCGTCCGATTGCGGGGACCGTCGTGCTCGTCGATCAGCAACCGCTGCGGTGAGTCGCCGTTCACGAACCCGAGGTACGGCGCCCCGAAGTCGTAGCCGATCAGTCGCTGCAGCCGGTCGCTGAAGGTGCGTGCCACCTCGGGCGGGTTGGCCAGGTACTGGTTCTCCTCCTGGCGAAGCCACCCCAGCGAGTACTGCAGAGCGAGGCCGGTGCGAGCGGAGTGTGCCGAGACGTTGGCGCCTCCACCGTGAATGGTGCCGCTGAGGTACAGCAGCACCGACCCGGCAGGCATCACGGCCGGGATGATCTCGTCCGCCGTCGGGTCGCGGTCCTCTTCCCAGCGGTGACTCCCGGGTACGAGTTGCGTCGCCCCGTTCTCGGCGGTGAAGTCCGTCAGCGCCCACATCGTCGGCATCAGCGTCGGAGGCGACGGGAAGCGGAACGGGTAGAGGTCACCGTCCCGGTGCAGTTCCTGCGCCGCAGCGCCGGGGAGCAGATGCATGATGCCGGAGTAGTTCAGCTGATAGCGGGCGCAATGCGGCTGGAGCACGCGATCGCACAACGCCATCACCACGGGGTGAACCACGATCTCGCGCACGGCTGCCGACCGTCGCAACAAACCACCGAGGCGCTTGGTGCCGAAGCCCAGGAAGTCGGTGTGGCCGAGGGGAGCGGCGTCGATGTCGGCGCGCAACTCGTCGAGGGCCCGAGCGGTCAGATCGGGTGCGAGCCGCTCGATGATGACGTAACCGGAGTCGAGCAGGGCCGCAGCAATCGAGTCGATCGAAACGTCAGTGCCGACGACGGCCATCGGCCGATCATACGACCGCCGTCGCCGCGCAGTCAGATGCCGAGCGGAACCAGTGTGGCGTCGAGCGCGGTCCGCTGCCGATCTGCGGGCCAGGAAGCCGGATCGAAGAGAGCCTGGATGGCGATCCCGTCAGCACTGGCGATCAATCGTTCGGCGAGTGCCCGGGCCTCGCCACGGGCGGTGCCAGCCAGCCCAGCGGCGACGACGAGTGAGGTCACGTGATCGCGAAACTCACGATAGGCGTTGCGTTGGGCAGCGGCGAGCTGCTCGTCGTCGCCGGCCTGGGTGCAGAACGTCAGGCTGACCAGCCAGTGGCGGCGTCGGTCGGCATCCACGGGGAGAGCACCTTCCAGCGTGGCGCGCAGTTGCGCCGCGGGACCAGCGGTCGCCCGCGACGGGCGCAAAGCGCGCCGATTGGCCAGTGACGCTTCGAACGTGGCCAGTAGCAGTGTGCGCTTGTCGGTGAAGTAGTGGGTCAGCGCACCCGTCGTCCATCCCGCTTCGGCGGCGACCTCGCGCATCGTCGCCGCCTCGATGCCGGAGCGGGCGATCACCCGCGATGCGGCATCGGTGAGCGCGGTGCGCCGTTGCTCGACGTCGACGACCTTCGGCACTACTCCATCCTCCGAAGTC
>DATBKA010000086.1:0-2579 GCA_036556105.1 Ilumatobacteraceae bacterium
CGCGGCGTATTGGCGAAGGGCTTCTTCGCTGTTGATCTCCGGTGGGCCGGCGGCTTCCGTGGCGAGGATGCTCGGAGCCTCCGTGTCACTCGCGGCGCGCTTCGGTGACTCGTCAACCGCTGCCGCCTGATTGGTCGCGGCCGGCGTGGTTGCAGAAGAGGACTTCATGTCGGACCCGCGGCCGGAGTTGACGACGGCGAGGGCCACGATCACGACGACCGCAGCCGCCGCAGCGCTGAGCGCGAACCGGTAGATCCGCTCGCGGCGGCGGAACAGCACGACGGGTGCACGGACGGGAGCCGGGGCGACGACCTCGGCCTCCCGGCGGGCATCGAACTCGGCCAACGCGGCGGCGAGTGCCGCAGTGCGTGTGCTGACGGCCGCCGGTTCGGCATCGGCCAAGGCGGCGCGCAACACGCTGAGCGAGTCGACCAACGCCATCGTCTCCGGGTCGGCGGCAGCAGCGGCGCGCTCGTCGGGATCGAGCTCGCCGTCGAGGTAAGCGCTGGCAACCTCGGCGCGCAGGGGGAGTTCGTCGTGACTCATGGTGCTCTTCTTGGACGCTCGGGATCGGTCGCTTGGTTCCCGTTGGGGACGGCCAGCACCTTGGCCAGCGCGGCTCTCCCTCGGGCGATCCGGCTGCGCACGGTTCCGGGAGGCAGGTCGAGCACGGCGGCGATCTCGGCATAGTCGAGGTCGGCCACGTCTCTCAAGACAACCGGCAAGCGGTACTCGTCGCTCAACGACCGCAGTGCCGCGTCGAGGGCGAGGTGGTCGGCAATGGCGTCGATCCGCACCGTGCTGCCGACGTCGGCGAGATCGGCGTGGGCAATGTCGTCCTCGCTGCCCATCACGACGCCGCGACGCTTGCGCCGGCGCAACTCGTCGAGGCTGCTGTTCGTGGCGATGCGGTAGACCCACGTGCCGAACGACGATCGACCGTCGAACCGGTCGAGGTTGCGGACGATGGCGATCATCGCGTCCTGGGCGGCGTCGGCGGCGTCGGCCTCCTGACCGGTGATTCGCCGGCAGACGGCGTGCACACGGTCGTAATGACGGCGGAGCAGCTGGTCGAGTGCCCCACGGTCTCCCCCTTGGGCTGCAGTCACCAGCTCATGGTCAGTGAGCTGCATGGCGATGATCGAAGAGTACTGCGCCGTCCTCAGCCGGCGGCGAACGTCATCTCGGCGATGTCGCCGCGGTAGGGGTTCTTCGTGCACTCTTCCGTGCGGGCCAGCTGCTTGAACAGCACGAGCACGTAACGAGTCGGTTGGATGATCGACACCGTGATCGCCTCGGGGTCAGCACCCGTCGCTCTCTTCAACGGCGAACCCCAGTCGGCGATGGCCGCCGGGATGGCGCCGTCGGCGGCGGTGAGGATCTGGACCTGGTAGGGCGCGCTGGCGATCGACACCGTGAACGTGCCGGTCTGGGCGGTGCCGAGGTCGGCAACGATGCCGACACCGGCCTTGCCGCCCAAAGACTTCGATCCGTAGCACAGCGTCGACCACACGGTGGCCGGGTTCCCGTCGATTGCTCGGGCGGCGAGGTCGTCGTTCTCCTGCGTGTCGTCGCCCTCGGGGTCGTAGGTGGTGACGTGAACAATGGTCGGTTCGGGCTCGGGAGCGATCGTCGTCGGCGTCACTGCGATCGTGGTCGGTGCGACGAACCCGGCGTCGGACGGGTCGTCGCCCAGCGTCGTCCACAGCAACGCGCCGAGGATGAGCGCCGCCACGAGAAGCCCTCCGACCAGGATCAGCGATGGACCGCGCCGCTGTTCGAACGTGCGATTGGGTCGCTGGCGTGGTCGGAAGTTGCTCGTGGGGGTGCGGTCGCTGACGTGCGGAGGGCCGGCGGGCCGGCCGCTGCGCGATGGTGGGCGCTGCTCGCGAACCACTGCTTGCTCACCCGTGGGGCGGCGCGTGCCGGGGTCGATCGGTGCGGTCTCGACAGTGTCATGGGACGGCGCCTCGGTCGACCTCGTGGCGATCTGGGCGAGTGCGGCGCGCAACTCTGCTCCGGTCGCTAGGCGGTCCATCGGCCGGCGGGCGAGAAGGCGATGAACGAGCTCGGCCAAGCCGTACGGCAACGTCGGGCGCAGGCGGGCGAGGTCGGTCGGATCACGGTTGAGCCGCGCCAGCGCGGTGTCGGTGTCGGTCTCACCGAGGAAGGGGACGCGCCCGGCGAGGCATTCGTACAGCACGAGACCGAGGGAGTAGAGGTCAGCACGACCGTCGAGCTTCTTGCCGCGGACCTGTTCCGGCGACAGGTACTTCGCCGTTCCCATCATCACGTTGGCGGTCGTGAGGTCGTCGGCGTTGCTGCCGAGGCCCTTGGCGATTCCGAAGTCGGTGAGCAGCACGCGTCCGTCGGGCGTGATGAGGATGTTGCCCGGTTTGACGTCGCGGTGGACGAGGCCGGCGCGATGAGCGGCGTCGAGCGCCGCGGCGACGCACGTGCCGATGTGGATCGTCAACTCCGGGCTGAGCCGGGTCTGGACGTCGAGCAGCTGGCGCAGGCTCTTCCCGTCGACCAATTGCATGACGACGGCTTGGCGGCCGCCCTCGGCGAAGACGTCG
>DATBKA010000087.1:0-1888 GCA_036556105.1 Ilumatobacteraceae bacterium
TCAAGCGGTGGTTCCCGCCTGAACGCCGTCGAGCACCGATCGCAACGCCTGCGCGGCCCCGAGCAGCGCGGCACTCTCGAACGGCACGACGATCTTGGCGTTGTCGCTGTCGGCGAACTTGGCGAGCGTGTCGAGCTGCAAGATGGCCACCAAGGTCGGGTCGGGACTGGCGGCGTGAATCGCGTTGTACACGCTGGCGATCGCCTGTGCCCGCCCTTCCGCTTCGAGGATGAACGCCTGCCGGTTGCCTTCGGCGCGCAGGATCGCCCCTTGGCGTTCACCTTCCGCGGCGCGGATCGCCGCCTTCGCCGCGCCGTCGGCGATGTTGATGGCCGATTGCTGGTTGCCCTCGGACTGCAGGATCTTGGCCCGCTTCTCCTGATCGGCCTGCTTCTGCAAGGCCAGGGCTTCGAGCATCTTCGGCGGTGGGGTGATCTCCACGATCTCGATGCGGGCGATGCGGATGCCCCACTTGTCGGTGACGGACTCCATCTGGGATTGCACGTCGGTGTTGATCCGCTCCCGCTCCGACAGCGCTTCGTCGAGCGACAGCGTTCCGATCACCGAGCGCAGCGCGGTGCGCGCCAGGGCATCGATGGCGATCCCGAAGTTGGCGACGCTGAACAGAGCCTGCTTGGCGTCGACGATCTGCGTGAAGATCGTCGCGTTGACGGTGACCACGACGTTGTCCTTGGTGATCACCTCTTGCCGGTCGCCGGGAACGGGGATCTCGCGCATGTCGACGCGTTGCAGCGAGTCGATGAACGGAGCGACGATCACGAGGCCCGGCTCGTGGGTCTTGCGGTACTCGCCGAGTCGCTTGACGACACCGACCTCGCCTTGCTGGACGATGTTGACCATCCTGCGCAGCGTGACCAGCAAGATGATCACGATCAGTGCGCCGACGACGATGGCGCCGATTCCGAAACCGCCCAACGCGATCATGTGAGCTCCCAATACTCCTCAGCGGCTCGCACCGTGAGGGTCGTGCCCACGACGTTGGTGACGATCACCGGCGTGGACGGCGGAATCTTGGACCCATCAGCGGTGACAGCCAGCCACGTCTCGCCCAGGAGGCGAACATGACCGCTGGGGTCGAAGCGAACTTCATCGATCGTCTGACCGCGGGCGCCGACCAGCCCGCCGTGGACGCCGCGCACCGCGGCACCGGGACCGTGACGGGCAGAGATCTGGCTCATGTGCGGGCGGATCAGGGCGACGCCGGCCACCGAGACGACGACGGCGACGAGCACCTGGAGGAGGATCGCACCCGGCGCGAACGCGGCGACGATCGCCGCCGCCCCGGCACCGGCCGCACCGAAGATGGCGAAGAACGCGAGGTGGTGCAGTTCGACTCCCACCAGCGCCACACACAGCAGGATCCATACGAGGGCCACGGAGCCACCTCCGGCGAAACTATACGCTCGCCGGTGCGATTTCAGACCTGCAGTCGGGACAGATCCCGCACGGTTGTTGGAGGAGCGATGGAAGATCCCAAAGACGGCGACGAGCGCAGCATCCTCCAGGGATGGCTGAGCTTCCACCGCGAAGTGCTCGCCAAGAAGTGCGCGGGCCTGTCGTCGGCCGAGCTCGTCACCCGTTCCGCGCCGCCCTCGAAGCTGACGTTGCTCGGCCTGGTGCGGCACATGACCGAGATGGAACGCGTCTACCTCGTCTACTCACTTGGGCCGCCAGGCGAGCTGCACCTCGTCTACGGCGTGTACGAGGACGGCGGACCGGAGTGGGACTTCGACGTCGACGAGTCGATGGTCGAGGCGTCGTTCGAGCTCTGGCACCAGGAGCGCCGTGCCGCCGACGCACTGCTCGAGACGTATCCGGAGCTCGACGCGCCCGGCAGCGGCAACCGGCGCAGCGTCCGCTGGAACCT
>DATBKA010000088.1:0-4241 GCA_036556105.1 Ilumatobacteraceae bacterium
CCGACGCGCTGGTGCTTCGACTCGGCCTCGTACACGCCGCGGGCCACCATCACATCGGCGCGCTGGCTGACCTCGGGCACGCCGACCTCCCACCACGAACCGCCTCCCACCCACTGATCGTGAGCGACGTCGACCACGATCACATAGCTGCGCTCGGCGGCCTTGGCGCGCCCGAACGCGGCGGGCAGCGCATCGATCCCGGCGACGTGCTCGGCGATTGCGCCCAATGACTCGGCGTGCTTGGCGAAGTCGACGCGAGCGAACCCCGACCCCGGTGCTTCGGCGTGACGCGCCGAGCGCAACAGGTTGTTGAACTCGGCGCCGCCTTGCTTGGTCTGCAGGTTGTTGATCGAGGCGAACCCGGCGTTGTCGCAGACGATGAAGATGACCTTGTGGCCGGTGAACACGGTCGCGTAGATGTCGCTGTTCATCATCAGGTACGAGCCGTCGCCGACGAAGGCCAGCACGTCGCCGCGCGGGCGGGCCATCTTGGCGCCGAGCCCACCGGAGATCTCGTAGCCCATCGTCGAGTAGCCGAACTCGGTGTCGAACGTACCGACCTTCTTCGACCGCCACCCGGCAACGAGCTCGCCGGGCAGCCCGCCGGCGGCGGACAGGCAGTAGTCGTCCTCGTCGCACAACTCGTTGATGACCTGGATCACCTGCGCGTACGAAGCGATCGGGCCTGCAGCGCTGTTCTTGATCGAGTCGAGATACGTGTGCCACTTGCCGATCTCGACCTGCGCTCTCCCCAGCCAGTCACCCGGAGCGCGGTACTCGCCGAGCGCGCCGTCGAGCTCGCCGAGAGCCACCAGGGCGTCGCCGATCACGGGCGTGGCGTGCTGCTTCGTGGCGTCCCAACGCGCTGTGTTGATCGATATCAGCCTGAGATCCGGGTTCTTGAACAGCGCCCACGAGCCGGTCGTGAAGTCCTGCAGGCGGGTTCCGATGGCGACGACGACGTCGGCATCTTCGGCAATCGTGTTCGCCGCGGCGACCCCGATCACGCCGACCGTGCCGACGTAGTTCGGGTGGTCGTGCACGAGCGTGGCCTTGCCGGCGAGCGTCTCGGCGACGGGGATGCCGCGCCGTTCGGCGAAGCCGGTGAGTACCTCGACGGCGCCCGAGTAGTGCACGCCACCGCCGGCGATGATCAGCGGCTTGGTCGCGTCGCCCAGCACGCGCGCCGCGGCCTCGATGTCGCGCGGATCGGGGCCTGGGCGGCGGATGTAGTGGACGCGGCGGTCGAAGAACGCCAGCGGGAAGTCGAACGCTTCGGCCTGTACGTCTTGGGGGAGGGCGAAGAACGCCGGCCCACACTCGGCGGGGTCGAGCATCACGGCCAAGGCCTGCGGTAGGGAACGGACGATCTGCTCGGGCTTGGTGATGCGGTCCCAGTAGCGGCTGACGGGCTTCAACGTGTCGGCGACGGTGAGTGTCGGATCGCCGAACTGCTCGATCTGCTGCAGCACCGGGTCGACGATGCGGTGCTGGAAGGTGTCGCCGCTGAACAGCAGGACGGGCAACCGGTTGGCATGGGCGACGGCGGCGGCGGTGACGAGGTTCGTGCACCCGGGCCCGATCGACGAGGTGGCGATCATCATCTGCCGGCGCCGCTTGGCCTTGGCGAAGGCAACCGCCGACAGCGCCATCGCCTGCTCGTTGAAGCCGTGCCAGGTCGGCAGTTCGTCGCCCACTTCGGCCAGTGCTTCGCCGAGGCACGTGACGTTGCCGTGGCCGAAGATGGCAAACACTCCTGCGAACATCGGCACGTCCTCGCCATCGACGACGGTGCGCTGGTTGACGAGCCAGCGCACGATGGCTTGCGTGGTGGTCAGGCGGATGGTCTCCATCGCGGTGCCTCCGTTGCCGTCGGTGATCGAACCGTGGCCGAACATACTCCTGACTAGATTCGGGTCCGTGCCCGAAGCCCCCGAGACCACCACGGTCGTGATCGTCGGCGCCGGGCCCGCCGGTCTGGTGATCGCCCATCTGCTGCATCGCGCCGGCGTCCCGTACGTCGTGCTCGAGCGCTACGCGCGTGGCGAGATGAAGGGCATCGCCAAAGCAGGATCGATCGACTACCGCACGGTGAAGCTGCTCGAATCGGTCGGCCTCGTTCCCAGCGTTCTCGAGTTCACGGCCACGAACTACTGCTGCGAGTTCCGCACGCCCAACGAGCAGGTCGTGTTCGACTACGGCACGATCACCGGCGACCGCCCGCACTTCATCTACCCACAGCACGAGCTCGTCGGCAAGCTCTGCGACGAGTTGGTCGAGACGGGCGGGAACATCCGCTTCGGCGTCGAGGTCGTCGGCGTGGAGCAGGATGCCGGCGGGGCGTCCGTGACGATCGTCGACGCCGCCGGTGAACGGAGCACGATCCACGGTCAGTTCGTCGCCGGGTGCGACGGCGGCCGCAGCCTCGTGGCCGGCGCGCTGCACGGCTGCGAGGTCGTCGAGCAGTCGCTGCCGGTGCGCTGGCTGGCGATGCTCGGTGAGACCGGTCCGCTGGAGACGCGCACGATCTACGCGGCCCACCCGCGCGGGTTCGCCGGGCAGATGCGCAGGCTGCCGACGCTGACTCGCTTCTACCTCGAGGTGCCGGTCGTCGACACCTTGGCCGACTGGCCGGAGGAGCGGATCCGTGCCGAGCTGACGACGCGCTTGCTCGTGCCCGGCCGCCTCGACGGCGTCACGTTCATCGAGCCGTCGTTCGTCGACTTGAAGATGCGGATGACGACACCGATGCAGGACGAGCGGTTGTTCGTCGCCGGCGATGCCGCCCACTTGATCACTCCCGCCGGTGGCAAGGGGATGAACCTGGCAATCGGCGACGCAGTCGAGCTCGCTCACGGTTTCACCGAGGCGTGCTCGGGCGACGGCAGCGGGGCGAGGCTCGCCAACTATTCGCAGACGCGGCTGCCGGCGATCTGGAGGATCCAAGCGTTCTCGCGCTGGATGCTGCGACTGATCCTCGCCGGCTCCGATGACACCTACCTCGAGACGGCTCGCCACGACGGCCCGTCGTTCGGTGCCGGGTTGCGCGAAGGTTGGGTGTCTGCGCTCCAGCGTGATCCGCTGCTTGCCAAATGGTTCGCCTACTCGTACGCCGGCGTGGATCCGGACTGAACGGAGATCGACGTGGATGTGATCGAGGTGCTGAACGCGGAACGCGAAGCGATCATCGAGGCCGCCGCCAAGTCATTGGGGCGTTCCAATGTGCCGCACTACGCCGAGGCCGGTGCGTCTCTGTCGCGCGACCGGCTGGCCGAGCTGTACGAGCTGCTCGTCGAAAGCGTCACCAAACGCGACCTGCGGCCGATGATCGAGCACTCCGAACGTGTGGCTCGTGAGCGCTTCGCCGCCGGGTTCGACATCCGGGAGGTGCAGATCGCCTTCAACGTCTTGGAGGAGGCAACATGGGCGGCCGTCGTCGACGCGGTGCCGCCGCGCGACCTGGCACAGGCGATCGGAATGGTCGGCACCGCCGTCGGCGCCGGCCGTGACGCGTTGGCGCGGGCCTACGTCTCACTGGCGTCACACGAGCACGTGCGATCGCTGGATCTCAGCGCGCTCTTCCGCGGCGTCTCCTGACGGCCCTGAAGCGGCGCCTCACAGCGACGCGTAGACGGCGTTGATGAGAGCGCGGTTGCGCGTGCTCTGCCATCGCGGGATGACGTGGTTCATCACGTATCCGAACGCGACGCGCCCGTCGGGATCGGCGAACCCGAGCGCGCCGCCCGTGCCGAAGTGGCCGAAGCTATGTGGGTTCGGACCCATCGGGCGCCGTTCCGTCGTCGGTTTGAACCCGAGGCCGAACGTCGTCTCCTCGCCGAGCACCGGGCAGAAACCTGTCGACTGGGGCCGGGTGGCCTCGGCGAGCAGGTCCGTTGACACCAACCGATTCGGCTCGAGCAGCGCCGCATACATCCGGGCCAGACCTGTGGCCGTGCCGTGGCCGTTGGTGGATGGCAGTTGCGCGCCCCGCCATTCCGGCGTGTTGACGACGCCTCGCGACGAGTAGCCGGGAGGGTTGAAGTAGCCGAGGGCGATCATCAGCGCCTCGCCGGTCAGCGCGTCGAAGTCGGGCTCAGCACCGGTGTCGCTGGCCTGGCCCGGCGGTGCCCAGATCACGTCGGCGCAACGGTGCTGCAGCTCCGGTGGCACGCCCCACCACACGTCGGCACCGATCGGGTCGGCGACCGTCCGCAGCCGTTGACCGGGCGTCGCTTCCGTGC
>DATBKA010000089.1:0-2106 GCA_036556105.1 Ilumatobacteraceae bacterium
TACGGCTGCACTGTCGGCGGGCCGCTGGTTCCGGTGAAGGGCACTGGGGCCGGAAGCACCGCTGCGGTCTCCGTGCCCGTGTACCACCCGGCGATGTCGGCGACGAGGTGGGCACCCGCTTCGGTGTAGAACTCGAAGCCAGTGGTGCTGACTGGTGCGATCACGTGGTTGGCGATCGTCTGACCGGCATATGTCGCGTTGAGGCTCGACGCCGTTGGCCGGTAGGTGCGCGACGGCCAGATCGTGAAGTACCCCGCGCCGGCCGACTGCGTGATCGTGGCGTTGACGACCACGGCACCGACGCCGCTGGCCGGCAGGCCTGCTCGACCGGCGACGGCGACCTCGGCGGTCTGGCTCTTGAACGGCGACACCCCTATCTGGCGGGTGTCGATCAGGCGCGCCGGTGTGACTGGCACGAACAAGCCGACATCGGACGACGATGCGCTGGGCCCGGTGAACCATCCGACGAGGTCAACCACGAGGTGGCCCCCTGCCTGGGAGAACACCGTCGCCTGGCCGCCGCTGAGGCGAGCGATCACCTGGTTGGCGATCGTCGCCCCGACTCCGGTGACGTTGAGGTTGCTCGCCGTCGGCCGCGTCGACCCGGCGGGGAACACGGTCCAGAAGCCACTGCCCTTGCTGTCGGTGACGGTGACGTTCAGCGCTGCTGCGGTTGCGTCGGCGGGCAGTCCGGCCAAGCCGGCGACGTTCAAGGTGAACGCTTCGTTGGCGGCGAGCGGCCCGCGGTGTACGGCGCCGGCGTCGCGCGTGTCGAGGAGACGGGTCGGCGTGACCGGTGTGAACCTTCCCGCCGTTGCCGCGCCGGCCGGCACGTAGTAGCCCTGCACGTCGGCGACGAGGTCGGTCGCCATCAGCGAGAAGATGTCGACCTTGCCCCCCGTACCAATCGGCACGGTGACGAGGTTGGCGATCGTCTGGCCGGCGCCGTCGACGTTGATCGACGAGGCGGTCGGCCGGTTGATGCCCGAGGGGTAGACGGTGACGAACCCGCCGTCACCCGAACTGGCGATGGTGAGGTTCAGCACGACAGCGCTTGCACCCGCGGGAACTCCTGGCAGACCCAGCGAGAAGGATTCGCCGGCGTTCACTCGCCGTGCGAACCCGAGGGCGACGCGAGTGTCGAGGACTCTGCTCGGACTGACCGGCACGTACACCGAGGCGCCGGCTGGAGCGGCGTGGGCAACGGTGCTTGCTGTGATTCCGAGGGACAACGAGACGAGACAGGAGAGCGCGAGGGCGGCACTCAGCCGCCGGAAGCAAGCCGTCACAAAGCTGGTCTCCTTCTCGCCCAGCGCGACTGTAGTCGCTCTCAGTGCGAAAAGACACCATTACGTCATAATTGCAACGAAGACTGAATGATCGTCATGAACGCATCCGCAGGCCCGCCGGGTCGAGGACCGGCTCGAGCTGGAGGCGGGCCGGGCGGCGGTTGCCGATGATCTCGATCTCGAACCCCGTCGTGCCCGGCGTGGCCAGCTGTGACGGAACGTATCCCCAGGCCAGCGACACGCCGCAGTAGTGGGCGTAGCCCCCCGAGGTGACCCAGCCGACCACTCGTGCCTCGCCGTCGGTGACGTGCCAGATCGGCTCGTCGCCGATCACGTCGGCCGGCGAGTGCGGGTCGGGATCGACGACGAACATCGTCAGCTTGCGCCGCGGCCCGCCTGCGGCCCGTTCCGCCTCGACCGCGCTGCGGCCGATGAACTCGTGGTCGAACTTGAGCACACGGTCCATGCCCGCCTCGAGCGGCGTATAGATCGGCCGGTACTCGCGGAACCAGGTACCGAAGTTCTTCTCCAGTCGCAACGTGATCAAGGCCCGAAAGCCGAACAGCCCGATGCCGAACTCGGCACCCGCCTCCCACAACAGGTCGAACAGGTAGCGCTGGTACTCGGGCTGCATCCACATCTCGTAGCCGAGGTCGCCGGTGTACGTCATGCGCGACAGCCACACCGGAGCCATGCCGAGGTCGACCTTGCGGAAAGCCATGAACGGAAAGTCTTCGTTGGCCAGCGACGTCCGTGTCAGCTTCTGCAACACGTCGCGCGAACGTGGACCGGCGACGGTGAGGCCGACCATCGACAG
>DATBKA010000090.1:0-3708 GCA_036556105.1 Ilumatobacteraceae bacterium
CGACGCGCACACCTCGCCCTCGGCGTACCTCGCCGCTCTCCGGCCTCAGGTCACCGGCCAGGATTCGCAGCAGCGTGCTCTTGCCCGATCCGTTGATGCCGACGACGCCGAGGCGATCACCGTCGTTGATGGTCACCGAGATGTCGGAGAACAACGGCCGATTCGGGCGGCTCGCGGTCAGTTGTTCAGCATCGATCAGGATCATTTGGCGGAGAGTGGGCCGGGAAGGATTCGAACCTCCGTAGGACTATGCCAGTTGATTTACAGTCAACCCCCTTTGGCCACTCGGGTACCGACCCTCTGCGGGAGATGAGGTTAGCGGCGCAACTAGTCTCGTGACATGCCCAGTTTCGATGTTGTCTCCCAGGTCGATCGACAAGAGCTGCGCAACGCGATCGATCAGGCTCAGCGTGAGATCGCCACTCGGTACGACTTCAAGAACACCGACTCGTCCATCGAACAGAAAGAGCTCGTTCTCACGTTGCGTTCGATCAGCGAGGACCGACTCAACGCCTTG
Organism: Ilumatobacteraceae bacterium; assembly: GCA_036556105.1. GTDB lineage: Bacteria > Actinomycetota > Acidimicrobiia > Acidimicrobiales > Ilumatobacteraceae > JAENVT01. Next base: position 518 of record DATBKA010000090.1, read on the forward strand.
CGCACCGTGATCGAGGAGAAGATGGTCAAGCGCGGCGTCTCGTTGAAGGGCCTCGACTACGGCAAAGTGGAAGAGGCGACGCAGAACAGTGTGCGTCAGGTGCTGACTGTCAAGGTCGGCATCTCGTCCGACAAAGCCCGCGAGATCAACAAGATGATCAAGGAGAAGGGCCCGAAAGGGGTCGGCAGCCAAACGCAGGGCGATTCGATTCGCGTCACCGGCAAGAAGCGCGACGACCTCCAGAGCGTGATCGCCACCCTGAAGGGTGCCGACCTCGGCATCCCCCTTCAGTTCGAGAACTTCCGCGACTAGGGCGTGGCTGGCGCGGTCGGTGTCACTGACGCCGCCGGTGTTGCGACGGCCGGAGCTTGGGGTGCCGCGGCGACGCAGCCAGTCGCCAAGTCGAGGTTGGCGTCGACGTACGGCGGCTTCCAGTCGACGGCGAGGACGGGTGCGTCGTCGGCCGGCGCCGTGAAGGCGACGCCGCGCTGGCGGGCGGCGGCGATCAAGCATGCCGCGTCGACCTGCGCCGAGGTGGCTGCGCTGACAGACGCTTGCACCAGTGCCCCTTCGGCTCCGGCGCCACCGAAGCTGAGCGGGATCTTCGGCGCTGCCTGGGCAGTCAGCGTCGCGCCCGGGTCGCAGGCGTGGACCGCCACCTGATTGTCGGCAGTGGCGCTCACGGTCGTGGTGGTCTCAGCAGGCGCGGCTGCGGCCCACGATTGGAAGGCGTTCAACAGCACCGCCGCCCCCTCTGCGTCACCGGCGGCCACGGTCGCATCGATGCACGTGCCTGTTGCGCCGACCACAGGCGTCCATGTGTCACCGGCCCAGCGCACGGCAGCCGACCACGCTTGGCCGTCGTCGATCCGGCTGGCCAGCACGTAGTACCAGAACACGAGACCGTGGCTGTCCGGCGCTGCCGGTACCGCGGTCTGCAGCCGCACTCCGTCGAACGCCGCGTCGCTCGCCGGCGTGCCCTGTTCGAGAGCGGCGAGCACCGCGGGGTCCGTGGTCGTGGCAATGATCGGGCGAAGGGCCGAACCGACGCGACCGGCGATCGCTGCCGCGTATGGCGACGGCGAGACGGCGTTGCCGTGCGCCTGGACGAAGGTGAACAGCTCCGGCTGCAGTTGATCCGGCGCGTCGCCGGCGGCAAGCGTGTTGGCGACGTTCAGCGCATCGGCATCAATCGTGGCCCGCAGGGCGAGACCACCCGCGGGTGACGCAGTCGCCAGCCGCGCGCCCCACTCGAAGTGCTGATCGAGCAGCGCCGAGGTGAGGGCGCGGCGCATCGCGAAACGGTAGAGGTGCTCGTAGGCGGCGAGGTCGTCGGAGACGAGGATCGTCTTGGTCGACCAGTCGTAGAAGGCCGGCGCGTCGGTGACGGCTTGACGCCCGATCGCATCGAGATCGAGCTCGCCGTTGAGGAGCCCTACGGCCCGCCACGCTGCAGCTTGCTCGGGAGCGAGGTGGATGGCCGCCGCGGCCAGTCGAGTTCCGTACTCGGCCGCCGGCACGAGGGTGATCTCCACGGTGTCCTTGAACTCGAGGCCGCGCTGCGTCTCGACTCCACTGGCGAGGGGTTTGATGTCCGTCGGCCATTGCGGCTCGCGGAGCAGGTACTGCTTCGCCGCGTACGCACCGCCGCCGAGCAACCCGGCAAGCACGATCAACGAGAAGAACGTGCGCACGATGTGGCGCTTGCGCTTCCGCGTCGTCCGATGCCACGCCGCGTTCGATTCGGCGACAATGGCGGCCACGTTCGGCGCCGCCGGCCGCGGCGACACGGCCAGAAGTGTCTCCGGCAAGACCGGCGTGTACACACTGCGCGCCTGCGGCGCAACCGGCCCTGATGGCGTGATCGTTGGGATCTCGATCGGCGAGTCGTCAACCTCCATGTCCGGCACCGAATGGAGGGTGTTGACTTCCTCGACGACAGGGGCGGGCTCGGGCCGAGCCGGTGGCGTCGGCGGCGGCTCGGGCGCAGCGACCTGCACGGGTTCGGGTCGGGGGGTGACGACGGCTGGTGGGCCGATTTGCTGTTCGGCGCCTTTGGCAACGACGACCATGGGGGTGACGAAGTCGGTCAGTTGCGGCTCGGGCCCGACCACGGGCGGCGGAGGCGGCGGGACCGTGGTCACCGGGTGCTCCACGACCGGCGTGGACGGTGGCGTCTCGGCGCCCTCCAGGCGCTCCGGGACCACCTGCTCCCACTTCAGTTTGCGGATCGCCGGACTGTCGAGATCGGTCAGGCCATCGAGGGGCTCGGCGAGGCGCGCCTGCAGGTTGAGGCGGAAGTCTTGCGGCGTGAAGACGACCTCAGGGACCTCCTGAACGGGCACCTCCTCCGAGCGCGTCGCGACAGCGCCGGGCTTTCGCGCCACTTCGTCCTCCGTCACCTTCGCTGTATCGGCGGAGGCAATCGACGAGTTGAGTCAAGGGGATGTCAGGAACTGGTCAATCCTCGGAGGGGGCCTCGGCCGCGCGTCGTTGCAGCTCACCGACCACCGACGCATCTGCCAGGGTCGTCGTGTCACCGAGGTTGCGACCCTCGGCGACATCGCGTAGCAGGCGACGCATGATTTTGCCACTACGCGTCTTCGGCAGGTCGCCGGTGAAGTAGATCGTCTTCGGCTTGGCGATCGCACCGATCTCGACGGCTACGTGATCGCGCAACTCGCCGGCGTCGACCTCGAGACCACCGCGCAACGTGACGTAGGCGATGATCGCTTGGCCAGTCGTGGCGTCGAGCGCGCCGACGACAGCGGCTTCGGCAACCGACGGGTGCGAGACCAACGCCGACTCGACTTCAGTGGTGGAGATCCGATGCCCGCTGACGTTCATCACGTCGTCGACGCGGCCGAGCAACCACAGGTAGCCGTCGTCGTCGAGCTTGCAGCCGTCGCCGGCGAAGTAGCGGCCTTCGAACCGGCTCCAGTATGTGTCGAAGTAGCGCTGCGGGTCGCCCCAGATGCCGCGCAACATCCCCGGCCACGGCTGGGTGAGTGTCAAGTAGCCACCACCGTGACTGATCGCCGTTCCCGTGTCGTCGACAACCTCGACACCGATGCCGGGCAATGGGAACGTCGCCGACCCGGGCTTGGTGGTCGTCGCCCCAGGCAGCGGGCTGATCATGATCCCGCCGGTCTCCGTCTGCCACCACGTGTCGACCACGGGACAGTTTCCAC
>DATBKA010000091.1:0-8456 GCA_036556105.1 Ilumatobacteraceae bacterium
CCGAGATACGCGCCATCGAACTGGATGTGCGGCACGAACGTGTGCCTCAGCACCGCGCCCCACTCGACCTTCGCCGCAGCGAGCACGACGATGTACGCGAAGAGCGACAGGCAGAGGTAGCGGAAGATCCGCGAGATCAACTCGAACGAGCCCACGACCACGATGACCGAGATCAGGATCCCGGCGATCAACGCGCCCAGCCAGACGGGGCCGAGGTGCAACAAGTGGAGGCCGGACCCGATCGCCAGGAGGTCGGCGGCGATGTTGGCCGTGTTGGCGGCGAGGAGGGCGACGAGCAGCACCGTCATCACGGCGCGACCGAACCTGCCGAACTTGGTCCGTGCCAGCTCGCCGAGTGTCTTGCCGGTGGCCAGCGCGGTGCGATCGCAGATCTCTTGTACCGCCGTCGAGAGCGGGAGCGTGAGGAGCGCCACCCACGCCATCGCATACTTGAACTGCGCGCCCGCTTGCGAGTAGGTAGCGATGCCAGACGGGTCGTCATCGGACGCGCCGGTGACCAAGCCCGGGCCGAGGCTGCGCACGTACGAGACGAAGCCATGCTCGCCGTCGCCGTCTCGGGGGCTCGTGGTCTGGGTTTGCGCCGTCGCGGCGATCGAGGCCCGCTCGCGTGTTGTTTGCCTGGACACCGGGATCACGCTTACCCAGCGCACTGGCGACTCACACGAAGAAGTTCGATCGCCTGGGCCGCGTGGCGATGGTGGTTTCGAGAACGGACTGCTGCTGTACTCGCGCCGGCAGAATGGCGGGAAGTTCGGGGATTGGCTGTTGATCGCACCGCCGCTGATACTCGATCGCGAGCTCGCCGAATCGATCCTGGAGCGTCTCGAGTCAACCCTCACCGGCGCGGTCGATGAGCTACAGGCGGCGGCGCGTCACTCCAGCGCTTGACGAGTGATCGCCGAAGGCTGACGACCTGCCAGCAACCACCCGCCGATGCCGGCCGCGATCGGCAGGCCGAGCACGATGGTGAGCAGGTTCGTCGTCGGAACCCGCGTCAGCGGGTGCAAGTCGTCGCTGAAGCCGGCGATCAACGCGATGTACGCGCCGACGAGACCGAGGATCGCTCCGAGAAGAGCGAGCGCGGCAGCCGTCGTGGCCGTGATCGTCCGCCGTGTCACGCTCGTTGCCCCAGCGGCCGTGAGCGTCTGCAGATCGCGCTGCGCTTCGCTGCGGATCAGGCCGATGGTCATGGCCAGGATTGCGAGCGTCAGCAGCATTCCTGCCGCCGTGGCGATCGAGCGGGTGATACCGAGCGCGTGGTGTTGATCGCGTGTGATCGCAACCGTGCCCGAACTGGCGGCGATGTCGCGTGCGTCGCTGCGCTGCCCCGCCGTCAACGCGTGATGTGAGTCGACGAACCACCCGATCCGTCGCGTCGTCCAACCGTGGGCGCGGATCGCCTCCTCGGTGATGAAGGTCTGAGGCACCTCCGAATAGCCGGGATCGTCGATCTGCAGAGCGCGGATGTCGGTGGCATCTTCGGGACCTCGGATCCTCGCCGTCAGGTCGACGAACACCAACGGTCCCGACTCGGGCGTGATCACGTCGACATCGGCGGCAACCGTGCCGGGATCGATTCCACGCAGTGCCAGCAGTTGAGGCGTGGCGACATAGGGAACATCCGGGTTCCGGAGCTCGATGCCGTGGTCGACGCGGTGGCCGACCATGATCACGGGTTGCCCCGTCTCGCCTCGCGGATCGATGATCACCGGCTTGCCGACGTTCGGGGTCTCGCCGGATTCGTCGGGACGGGCGGCGAACACCGCGTCGAGCGGGTACACGTCGGCGCCGATCTTGGCGGCGAAGTCGTTGACATCTGCCTCCAAACGGGCCAACTCTTCGGCGCTGACCTCGGGCATCAACGGCTGGCCGCTGAGCCGGAACAGCAACTGATCGCTCGCTAGGTTCCCACCGGTGTCCGGCGGCGTCGCCGCGGCAGCGACGATGATCGTCGTGCAGGCGATCCCCAATCCGAGCGTGATCGCCGCCAGCGCACCGCCGGCGCGAGCCTGATATCGAGTCAGGTCGCGGAGGGCCAAGCGCGACGTCACGGGAAGCCGGCGGGCAAAGGGTCCGAGCGTGCGGATCGCCAGCGGGCACAAGAACAGGATCCCGAACACGATCGCGATCGGACCACCGATCGCTGCGTACGGGCTGGCCTCACCACTCTTGTCGATGCCGACGACGAGCACGACGCACCCGAGGGCGAGGAAGGCGATTCCTGCGGCAGCCGAGCGATGGACGCGTGACGGATCAGGCGGACGCCCGGACAGGGCACGCACGATCGGCACGCGCGAGCTGGCCCGCGCCGGCCACCACGCGGCGGCGGTCGTCGTCACCACTGCCAGGACGGTGCCGAGGATCACGACATCGAACGGGATGTCGGAGGCAGGATCGATGCGGTGATTGGCGAGGTTCTCGAGACTCGAGCTGAACGCGAACCACGTGGAGAAGGCGACGACGTTGCCGGCTATCGCGGCGATGATCCCGACGGCGAGGCCGTGGGCGACCATCGCCAGGCGTAGGTGGGCCCGGTTGGCACCGATCGCGGCGAGCATCCCCAGTTGACGCATGCGTCGCTGGGCGATGACCACGAAAGCCGCCGCGGCGATGAGCGACACGAGCAACATGGCGACGGTGTCGAGCGACAGCATGACGAGTGCGACGGCGCCACGTTCGCTGCTCTCACCAGTGTCGGACAGCGCTGTCACGCGCCGGTCGTCGAGGCGCAGCTGCGTGATCCGCCCGGGTCGGTTCCCCAGTTCGTCGTCGTGGCCGTTCAGCAACAGCGTGACGGACTCGGGCAGATCGGAGGCAGTCGGAGTGCTGACGATGAACTCGTCGCCGAGGTCGGCCGGGTTCTCGACCGTCCCGACAACCGTTTTCGATCCGGAACCGAGGGTCACGTGGTCGCCGATGACGAGATGGAAGGCATCGGCGGCGCCATCCGTGACGGCAACCTCGTTCGCCGAGCTCGGGTAGCGGCCCGACCGCAGCGCGAGCATCGGTGCTCCGAGTGGACCAGCGGTGTCCTGTGTGCGGAAGTCCAGTGTGTCGACCGAGCCAGGGATCGGCACTGCCGTGTGACCGATCACGTCGAGCGGGCCGAACCGTTGCTCCATGTCGGCGACGACGGGCGCGATCGCGTCGGGCTCATCACTGGCCAACAGGATCCGATGCTCGGCGTCGCCGAATGACGCAGTGTTCGACCTCGGCATGTTGACGGCCGCAATGGTCGCAAACAGACAGGCCGCAACCGCGAACGTGATGAGAGCCAGCACCAGGAGTTGCTGTCGCCAGTCGCGTCGCACCAAGCGCCATGTCCAGCGAACGATCACCTTGCGCCCGGCGACACCACTCATCGATGCGGCTCCGGCTCGAGCAGCGACTCGGGCCCGGGAAGGTGCAGCGTCTGGTCGACGACGCGGCCGTCGCGAAGGAAGACGACACGATCTGCCCACGACGCCAGTTGCGCGTCGTGCGTGACGATGATGCCGGCTACGCCACGTTCGCTGGCCGTGCGCAGCAGGCGCATCACGGACTCGCCATTGGTGGAGTCGAGGGCGCCGGTCGGTTCGTCGGCCAGCAGCACGTGGCGATCACCGACGAGGGCCCGGGCGATCGCGACTCGCTGTCGCTCGCCGCCGGAGAGGTCGTCAGGGAACGTGCCGGCGCGATCAGCGAGGCCGAGCGTGCCCAGCGCCTCGAGAGCGAGGGCGCGCGCCGTCTTGGCGCGCATTCCGTCGAGCTCCAGCGGCAACGTCACGTTCTCCGATGCCGTCAGGCCGGCCAGGAGGTTGAAGTCTTGGAAGACGAAGCCGATCGAGCGCCGGCGCAGCCTGGCTTGCTCGTTGCGCGACATCGTGCTGAGCAGGGTGCCGTCGATCGCCACCTCGCCGCTCGTCGGTTCCTCGAGACTTCCGGCGATGGTCAGCAGCGTGCTCTTGCCCGAGCCACTCGGGCCCATCACGGCAACGAGCTCGCCGGCGGCGACGGAGAGGTCGACCTCACGCAGGGCGTGCACCTCTGCCGCGCCGGAGCCGTACACCTTGGAGACGTTGCGCAGTTCGATCGTTGTCGTCATGACCACACCGCAGCCTTTCGCGAAGGTCGCGTCGGTTGCGGCGGCAGGTCGGGCGTAGGGCTCTTCGGCGTGATCGTGTGCCGTCGGAGGCGCGAATCGGCAGCGTCGAGCCACCGCACGATGGCATCCAGGCGATACAACTCGGCGTCGGCGACGAGTGCCAGTTCGACGTCGTCGGCGTCGGCACGGGCTTTGATCTGGGTGCAGCGCTGCATCGCCTCGATGAAGTGGCGGCGATGAGCCTGCAGTACTTCGTGGACGTCGACGGAGGGCAGCCGCAGCGTGACGAGCACCTTGATGACGAGCTCGTCGCGCGGTGGGAGGGAGGTGTCGGGAGGGGTGCGCAGCCATGTGGCCAGCTCCGCGGCACCCGCCGCGGTGAGCCGGTAGCGCTTCTGCGGACCCTCACTGTCGGGCCCGTCGGACTCGACCAACCCGTCGCGTTCGAGGCGCTGCAGCGTGGTGTAGACCTGGCCGACGTTCAGCGGCCAGACCTCACCGGTTCGAGCCTCGAACTCTTGGCGGAGGCGAAGTCCGAACGACGGACCTTCGCTGAGCAGGGCGAGCAGGGCGTGGGGGACTGACATACCTCGTATGATACTGAATATAATACTCGCCGGTCAAGCGCCCTGGGGCAACGGTCAGCGGTCGTGGGCGAGGTGCCCGGCGGCGACATTTGTACCGGCCGCGAACGCGGCATCCGAGCTCGACAGCGCATCGACGAAGTCCGTGCCGTCGATGGCGACGAGTCGTGTCGGCTGGGTCGTGACGATCGTCGCCGTGCGCGTCACTCCGTGCAGCAAGGCGATCTCGCCGAACTGATCGCCAGGACCGAGCGTGTTGTGATGCGTCCCGGAACGGAAGACCCCGACCTCACCTTCGGCGATCAGGTAGAAGAGGTCGCCGTGGTCGCCCTCGGCGACGATGGTCGCGCCGGGCCCGCTGACCATCAGCCGGGACCGTGCCGCCAGCTTCTCCAGTGTGGTCGGCGGCAGCGGCGACAGCAGCGGGCTGGCGGCGAGCAGGGCGAGCAGGTCCGGCAGCGGCTCCGAGCGCTGGTCGATCGAACGGAATCGGCGTAACAAGAGGACCGTCAGCGCCGGAAGGATGAGGCCGACGATCATCAGCATCGGGCGCAGACCGAGCCAGCGCACGAGGGGTGGGGCGGCGAGCGAGCCCAAGCCGCCGAAGGCGATCCCAAACGTGAACATCACGCCGAAGACGCGGCCCAGGGCGCGGTCGCTGCCGAGACGCTGAATCAGCGTGAATCCGCTGACGTCCAGCAAGGCATTGCCGAGGCCGACCGCGAACAGGGCGGCCAGCGCGACGCCGGTGCTCGGCACGATGCCGATCACGGCAATCGGCGCGCCCCACAGGATCAAGGCGAGCGCGAACGGCGCGGTGAGCTTGCGTCTCCCGGTCAGCGAGACTGCGTACACGCCGCCGGCGATCCCACCGATGCCCATCGACGCGGCAAGCCATCCGACGCCACTGCTGTCGAGGTCGATCAGATCGAACGACACCGACACGAGCAGCACGTTCAACAACCCGCGCACCAGCAGCTGGATGATGAAGCAGCCGACCACCGCGGCCATGTCGGGATTGGCGGCGAGCTCGCGGATCCCGCCGAGCAGCGCGTCGCCCGGCCGGTCGCGGGATCGGCGAACGGCTTTCGACGGATCGATCTCGACGTTGAGACGGGCGACCGCGAGCAGGCCCATCAGCGCCGCGCCGGCGGCAACGGTCACCACGACCCACGGGTCGGCGCCGAGCAGGACGAGCGCGGCCACGGCTGGGCCGAGGAACGTCACCAGCCCCTCCACCGTTCCGGCGGTCACGTTCATCGCCACCAGCTCCTGCGGCGAGCGGGCAACGAGTGGTGCCAGCGCCAGATGGGCGGGCCGGTAAGGGGCGGCGGCCACGCTGTTCAAGCCGACCAGGACGTAGACGATCGTGGCGGGGGCCGCCGTCGCCAAGGCGACGGCGATCAACGCCTGCACGACGGTGATCGCCGAGAACACGAGCCCCACGACGCGCCGGCGAGGAAAGCGATCGGCAGCCCACGCACCGAACGGCAGGGCGATCGCCCCGGGCAGCAGTCGCGCCAGACCAACAAGGCCGACGGCGGAGGCTCCGTCGTTGGCGAACGCCCACACGGACAGGGCAACCAACGAGATCCCGTCGAAGAGGAAGAAGGCCCCCCAGGCCAACTGCAGTCGACGCAGTTGCGGGGCGCGCAACACGCCGGCGACCGCCTCGACCCGACCACCGAGTGACCGCCCGCTGCGGCTCATCTGCGCCGCAGCAACAGCAGCGCGGTGTCGTCTCGGTCCCCGTTCGGGCGACGGCGGTCGAGGGCGGCGCGGATCTGACGTCCGATCTCGTCGAGTGGGCCGTTGCGCAATGCGACGATCAAGTCGATCAGCTCCGTCCGACTGAGCCCCTCGTCGCCCGGCGCGTCAGTGACGCCATCGGTGTGGAAGACAACGAGGTCGCCTGGTTGGAGGGCGATCGAGTGGACGTCGACGACCGGCGAGAACACGCCGAGGAGCGTTCCGTATCGGCCGATGTCGACGACGTCACCGTTGGCGCCGATGCGCACCCCTTGCTCGTGGCCGGCCAGCACGACGCGCAGCGAGGCCGCGTCGCCCAGTTCGAGAACGGCGTACGCCATCGTGCAATACGGCGCGTCGGGCTGAGCGGCGATCGCGTCATGCACCCAACGGATGATCCGCGTCTCGTCGCGGATGTGCGTCGCCGCGGCCCGCAACGAATGACGCGCCGTGCCGGTGACCGCAGCGGCCGCGGCGCCTTTGCCGCACACGTCGCCGATGACCATGCCCCATCGCTGCTCGTCGATCGCGAACACGTCGTAGAAGTCGCCTCCGACCTCCATGTCGGTGAGCGCCGGCCAGTATTCGACGTGCAACTCGAAGCCGTCGATCTGCGGCAGTTGGCGGGGCAGGAGACTTTCTTGCAGGGTGCGGGCGATCGTTCGTTGTCGCTGCTCGACCTCGAGCAGTTGCTGCAGGGAGCGCGCCGCCTGCGCGGTCGCCTGGGCGCGGCCGAGCGCCGCTGCCGCTTGTTCGGCGATGAGCTCGACGAAATCCCGGTCCGCGTCGTTGAAGCGGCGGTCGACGTCGAACGTCCAGAATGCGGCTCCGACCGTGCTCGAGCTGTGGGCCAGACGCACTGCGGCGAGCGATCGTTGCTCGGAGCCCTCGACCTGGCCGAGGTTCGGATACCTCGCCAAGATGGCGTCGAGGCTCTCCAGCCACAGCGACGGCAGCAAGCCGGTGACCACGTCACCGAGAGGTGTGCCCGGCTCCATCGCCACCGAACGCCAGCGCTCGACGCGATCGGGTGCGTGACCGAAGTAGGCGGCCAATCGCAACGTACTGTTCTCGCGCAGGTAGGCAAGTCCGGAATGGGCACCGAGCTCCTGACCGCCGCGACCGATCAGGATTTCGGCGATCGCGTCCGCTTCTTGAGCCTCGGCGAACAAGGCTCCGATCTCTCCGGCGGTGCGCAGTCGTGCCGCGACTCGGCGCTGCATCTCGGCAGACTGGAGGTTGTCGATCGTGCGCCCGGTCAGCTGCGCCACGACACGCACCAAATCGTGATCGTCGGGCGAGAACCGGCGGCCGGAGGACCCCATCGCCACTGCGACGGCACCCATCACGACCGAGCCGGAGAGCATCGGCGCGACGATCGCGGCGCGCAGGCCCAGCGCACGCGCGCTGAGCGGATTGTCCGCTGGGCCGAACAGCGTCTGCTGCGGGTCGTCGTCGGCATCGATGACGAGGAACTCGCCGTTGGCCGCACGGCGCAGCGGATGATCGGCGATATCGGGTATCGGGATGCGCAGCCGATCGGTCATGTTCCCTGGACCGGACGCGATCCGCCAGATCCGTCCGTCTTGGCCGCGAAGCGCGATCTCGCAACCGTCGGCGAAGGTCGGGCACAAGGCACGGATCAGGGCTTGCGACACCTCCGTCACGTCGGCAGCTGCCGCCAGCGCCGTGGCCGCGCCGGCGAGCACCTCCGCGCGATTTTGGTCGCTGCCCGGCTCCGACATCGTGACGACCCCTCTCTCGACGCGCGGCAACTCTAGAGCGGTGCCGATTGTTCAGCGTTGGCTGGAGAGCAGCTCAGACCGAGCTGACGATGCCGGCCACTGGGCTCAGCTGCAGGACTGCAGGCATGCGCCGCGTCAGAGCCGCCGGGCCCTCGAACGACAGCCGGTCGGTGCGCAACGCCTCTTTCAACGGGAGCCGGCCGAGCCACACCTGGTACAGCGAGCCGACGTCAGAGGTGATGGTCACGTCGACCTCGAAGCCCGGATCAAACA
>DATBKA010000092.1:0-2868 GCA_036556105.1 Ilumatobacteraceae bacterium
CGTGGACCAGCGAGACCATGTCCTCCGAGCGACTCTCCGTCCACTTGACCGGGCGGCCCAACGCTCGGGCGGCCGCCGCGGTGACGAGATACTCGACGTAGACGGCCGCCTTCGGCCCGAAGCCACCGCCGACCCATGGGCAGATGACGCGCAGGTCGCCAGGCTCCATGCCGAGCATTGCCGTCAGCGCGCCGTGCGCCGAGTGCGGGGCCTGATGGGAGATCCAGCAGGTCAACGTCCCGGCCTTGTCGCCCGGCTCGACGAGGATGCCGTTGTTCTCCATCGGCGCCCCGGCGAGGCGCTGGCTGACCATCGTCACCTCGGCGATCTCGTCGGCGCCCTCGAACGGGTCGACGTCGGTGCCGTGCTCGGTGCCGAAGCACACGTTGGAGCCGTGCTCGGGGAACAGGATCGGGGCGTCGGGGGCCAGCGCCTGTTCGGCAGTGACGATCACGGGCAATGCCTCGTAGTCGACGATCACCGACTCGGCTGCGTCACTGGCCTCGGCCTTCGAGGTGGCGACCACGGCGGCGACGATGTCGCCGACGAAGCGGACGACGTCGTTGGCGAAGATCGGCCGGTTGAGCGCCGGCGGCAGCATCGGGAAGCCTTGGAACGACGGCAGTCCGAGGTCGTTGCCGCGGGCGTGGTACACGGCCTTGACACCCGGCATCGACTCGGCCTCCGACGTGTCGACGCTGAGCACCTTGGCGTGAGCCTGGGTGGAGCGGACGAAGGCGAGATGCAGTGTTCCCGCTGGTGCCATGTCATCGAGGTACTTGCCGGCGCCGGTCAGGAGGGTGGGGTCCTCCAGGCGCTGAACCGCATTTCCCAAGATCGATCCTGCAGCTGCCATGGCCAACCTTTCAACTGATTCGACGTGAGCCGTTCGACGGCGCGGCGCGGCCGCGTCCGGGCGAACGATACGTCAAACCCTCGCCGCACGTTGCACGCAGGCTTCCGCCGTTGAGTCGGGGTCGACGCGGTTCGTTGACCCTTGGTCGGGTCGTGGAGCAGAATGAGCCGTTCTCTACGGAGGGACGTCGATGCGGGCGCGGATCTCAGGTGTCAGATTGCTGGTCGTGGGCGTGCTCGTGCTCGGCGCATGTTCGGGCTCGAAGGGCACGTCGTCCACCACGGTGCCGGCGACCACCGTCGCGCCAGTCGCCAGCACGGCTGCCGCACCCACGACAACCGCTGCCGGCGACGTCGTCACCCCCTCTGCGCTGTGGGCGTTGACCCGCACGGGTGACCTGTTGCATCTCGATCCATTCACCGCGGATGTGCTCGGCACGAGCAAGTTCTCCGATGCGGCCGAAGCGTTCGCCGGTGGTGCGTATGCAGCGGGAAACCTGTGGCTCGCCGTCTATCAGTCGCCCGACCTGCTGCGCATCTCGACCGCCGACGGGTCGGTCCAGGAGCGCGTGCCGGGCGATCTTCCCTGCTGCATCGTCGGCAACGGCGACGAGCTGTGGACAGCGGACGCAGAGCAGAGCGTCGTCAGCCGTCACGATCCGGCGACTGGAGAGCTCGCCCAGGAGATCGCCGTGGATGAGCCGATCGGTCGTGTCGTCATCGGGTCCGATGCCGACTACGTCCTGCTCGACAAGTCGGACAAGGTCCTGCGCATCGACTCCGACGGAACGATCGCCGCCAGCGCCTCCGTCCCCGATCTCAACATCTTCGGCGCGTTCACCGACATGGCTGTCTGGGTCAATGACCACAAGGGTGTGATCGCCCTCGACCCGACGACGCTCGAACAGACCAGCAGGGTCGACGGCGTCTTCCCGAACGACCTCGTCGGCGACGACGGCGCACTGTGGGTCTCCGACGCGGCCGACGCCATCGAACGCATCGATGCCGCGACCGGCGAGGTCACGCAGTGGGCCCAGATCACCGATCCGGACCAGATCGAGTTGGCCGGGGATTGGTTCTACGTGCTCGACAAGGACGGCCGGATCTGGCTCGGTTCGACGACTGATCCGGGGTTGCGCGCCCTCGCCGGCACGCCGAAGGGGATCTCGCAACTCGTCTACACCCCGGCTCATCACTCGGATGGCTCACCCGCGGTGGAGGAACCGCCGACGACGGTGCCAACCACCGAACCGCCCGGCACGCCCGTTCCGGCGGGAGTGCTGTGGAACGCGGTCGACCTTCCCAGCGACGCCGAGATCAGTGTGGCGACACGCGCGGTCAGCACCGATGGCGGCGTGGTGGCGATCGGCCGCGAGACTCAGACCGATGGTGGTCAGCCGGTGTTGTGGGTGTCGTCCGATGGCACGTCGTTCACCCGCGCGGACACGACTGCGTTGAGCCCGCCGAGCAGCCACATCGGTATCAACGACGTCGCCGGTGCAAACGGCGTCATCGTTGCCGTCGGCAGTCAGGGCTCATCGTGCGAGGTCAACGCCCTTCCCGATTTCGGATCGGCGTGCCCTCGACAGGATGGTGTCGCCTGGTTCACGGCCGACGGTCAGACGTGGCACGCCGGCACGTCCACCGACAACTCGTTCGTCGACGGGCTGGTGACGGCACTCGACGACGTTGCCGTCACCAGCGCGGGCTTCGTGGCCGTCGGTCACGTGTACCTCGACCGCACGACGTGGCAGCTCGGAGTGTGGACGTCGGTCGACGGTCAGGCGTGGACGCGAACGGCGTTGATCGCCGACCCGAGCGGCGTGCTCAGCCGGCCTTCGCTCGGGATTGCCGGCTCCACCCTGTTCATCGCCGCCCGCGTGACGCGTTGCGAGGCGCCGTTCGAGGTCTTCGGCGGGTTCGGATTCACCGATCCCACCGCCAACGGCCGCGCCTACACGTCGACCAACGCCGTCGACTGGGCGCCGGTCGATCTGGTCGCCGCCGGTCTGG
>DATBKA010000093.1:0-1774 GCA_036556105.1 Ilumatobacteraceae bacterium
AGCGACGAGGCGCACAGGCCGAGTAGCCGAAGCGAAGCGGAGGTGATCGAGGCCATTAAACAATCGCGAGGTCGGTGCGGAACGGGTTGCCCTGCATCGCTCGCCAGACCTGGGCCGGCGTCAATGGCATGTCGGCGTGACGCACTTGAATCGCGTCGAGCACAGCATTGACCACCGCCGCAGGAGAGCCGACCGTCGCCGACTCGCCGACACCTTTGACACCGAGTGGATGGTGCGGCGACGGGGTCACGGTCTCGCCGAGCTCCCACGACGGGCACTCCACGGCCGTCGGCAGCAGGTAGTCCATGAACGAGCCACCGAGGCAGTTGCCTTCTTCATCGAAGGCGATCACCTGCATCAGCGCCATGCCCAGGCCATCGGCGAGGCCACCATGCACCTGGCCTTCGACGATCATCGGGTTGATCCGCGGACCGCAGTCGTCGACGGCGATGAAACGGCGCACCTTGACGACGCCCGTGCCGGGATCGACATCGACCACGCAGATGTACGCGCCGAACGGGTACGTGAGGTTCGGCGGGTTGTACACGCATGACCCGTCGAGGTGACCTTCGACGCCATCGGGAAGCTCCAGCGAGCTGTGGGCCAGGAGGGCGATCTCCTGGATGGTCTTCCCCTTCTCGGGGTCACCCTTGACCTGCCAGCGGCCCAGGTCCCACTCGAGGTCGTCCGGAGAGCACTCGAGCGCGGCCGCGGCGACGATTCGCGCCTTGTCGCGGACGCGCCGGGCGACGATCGCCGCCGCGCCGCCACTGACCGGCGTCGAACGTGACCCGTACGTGCCGAGGCCGAACGGCGTGTTGTCCGTGTCGCCGTGGATGACCTCGATGTCCTCCGGTGGGATGCCGAGCTCCTGGGCGACGATCTGGGCGAACGTCGTCTCATGACCCTGCCCTTGGGTCTGCACACTGAGCCGAAGTTGGGCCTTGCCGGTGGGATGGACGCGCAGCTCGGCACCGTCGGCCATGCCCAGGCCGAGGATGTCCATGTGCTTGCGCGGCCCGGCGCCGACGCCTTCGGTGAAGAACGAGATGCCCACGCCCATCAGCGGCTCGGACGTATCACCTGCGGCACGGCGGTCGCGGCGCGCCTGCTGTTCGGCGCGCAGGTCGTCGTATCCGGCGATGCGCATCGCTTCGCGCAGGGCAGGCTCGTAGTTGCCCGAGTCGTACTCCCAGCCGGTGGGCGACATGTACGGGAACTGTTCCGAGCGCAGCAAGTTCTTCAACCGCAACTCGGCGGGATCGACCTTCATCTCTGCGGCCAAGCAGTCGACCAGCCGTTCGATGAGGTACACCGCTTCGGTGATGCGGAACGAGCACGCGTAGGCGACCCCGCCGGGAGCCTTGTTCGTGTACACGCCGGTCACCTTGCAGTAGGCGGCGTCGTAGTCGTAGCTGCCCGTGAAGATGTGGAAGAACCCGGCGGGGAACTTCGTCGGTTGGGCGGTGCCATTGAAGCAGCCGTGGTCGGCGAGCACCTCGACGCGGACGCCGAGGATCTTGCCGTCCTTGGTCGCGGCGATCTCGCCGTGCATGTGGTAGTCGCGAGCGAACGCCGTGCTCATCAAGTGCTCGCTGCGGTCCTCCATCCACTTCACCGGCTTGCCCGTGACGATCGACCCGACGATCGCCAGCACGTAGCCGGAGTAGATGCCGACCTTGTTGCCGAAGCCACCTCCAATGTCGGGCGAGACGACGCGGATCTTCTGCTCGGGCAGACCCGCGACCAACGCGTAGACCGTGCGATGGGCGTG
>DATBKA010000094.1:0-4030 GCA_036556105.1 Ilumatobacteraceae bacterium
AAGTTGCGGAACAGGATGCGAACCGGGCGGTCCTTCTCGGCGACGATTGTCGGGCCGAGGTAGTGCGGGCGGTCGACGCCGAAGTAACCGGCGATCGGCGCATCAGGCACGGCCGGGTTGACGCTGGCGTTGGTCAACTGCGTGTGCGCTCCTGGAACCAGCGCCGTCGACAGCTGCACGTAGCCGCGCAGCAGCGAGGGCTGCAGGCTGCTGTGGAACTTCTGCCGGTACTGGACGAGGGCGATCTCGTAGTAGTCGGTGCCCGGGTACGTGGTCTTGTCCGGCACGGCGATCGGGATGTACTCGCCGAGTGTGTTGAGGGTGTTCTTGTCGAACCCGGCGAGGGTGTCGACGAACTTCTTCAGGCCTGGCGTCAAGTAGCCGGCACCAGGGTTGGTGACAGTGATGCCGGTGACTGCGCCACCGGTGGCGAGGGCGGCTGTTGCCGTCGCCCCGGCGCCGGTTCCGGGAGCCTTGTCGGTGATCGTCACGACGGGATTCACGTACGCGCTGCCGGCAGCCGTGACGTCGATGCGGTTGACGTTGATGGTCGCCGTCACCGTGGCGGCTGTCGCGTTGACCGCGCCCGCGTCGGTGATGCGGACCGTCGGGGCCTTGCGGTACCCGGAGCCAGGATCGGTCAAGGTGACGGAGTCGACGACACCATCGGTCATGGTGGCGATACCCATTGCCGTACGGCCCCATGCCTCCTCCGGCGTGCTGAACTCGACGACCGGATTGATGGCGTAGCCGGTGCCGCCGCTCGAGAGCGTGAGATCGACATCGACGCCGCCGGTCGCCTGGGCCGTGGCCCCTGCACCCGGTGCGCCGGCGATGGCGACGAGGGGCTCGGTGTAGCCGACGCCGTTGTTCACGACGTCGATCGAGCTGATCGCGCCATTGGCGATCTGGGCTGTCGCCGTGGCGGTGATCGTCTGCGTGTTGCCCGCCGACGTGATCGCGACCGTCGGCGCGGACGTGTATCCGGAACCTGGATTGGTGACCGTGATCGTCCCGACGCTCCCGACCGCACCCGTGAGGGTGTTCTTGGGAAGGACGTTGGCGACTGCCTCGGCGCCGGTTCCGCCGCCGCCGGTGATGGTCACCACGGCGTTGGCAAGAGCCTGCGGGCTGTTCGCCCAGTTCGGGTAGGGCCCGAAGTAGTGGGGAATGCGCGTGACATCTGTGGCGCTCGCCGGAGCCGCCGAGGCGACATCGAGAGGTCTCACAACCGGCACGAACACCACCCCCATTGCCAGGCACAGTCCCAAGGTGCCCAGCACTGCTGACACCCTCCGTCTGATCCGTCGCTTCATCAGGAGCCTCCCTTGTTCGCCCACACGCGATGGTCCTCACTCAACGTGCTCGCTCGACCACCCTCCAGGGTCCTTCGTCCTCGGCTGACGGCCATTTCGCAGGAACCGTTGACACGTCCGCGTTGAACTGTCGGGCAGAAAGTTGGCGCGTCGGAGACCTAGTGCCTCGACCTTTTCGTTCGCTCGCTTCGCTCGCTCGGCGATCCCGCCGGCGAACAGGTTGCCCTTCAGGCGCTGAGCGGCGGTCTCCAGGCCGGCGACCCGAAGCCGAACCCGGCCGCTTCCAAGGCACTGCCGACGCGGAACACGCTGACGTCCTCATAGGTGCGGCCGACCACTTGCACGCCGGTCGGCACACCGTTGCCGGCGAGCCCTGACGGCATCGCCAGCACGGGGCAGCGGCTGAACAGATTGAACGGCAGGGTCATCATCGCCAGGATGTGGTGGGCGACGGGGACGCCGTCGATGACGGGCTTGTCGTCGACGTACGAGTTCCCGGCCTCGAGCCCGACGGTGGCGATCGTCGGGCACAGCAACACATCGATCGTCTCGAACAGACGGCCGAGGGGATCCCACAACGCGGTTTCCTCGACGAGGCCCTCGTAGAACGTCGGCCCGCCGTTGGACGAAGCGATGAAGCCGCGGGTGTAGTCGTTGAGCAACTCGCCGCACTCGGCCTCGATCTCGGCGAGGCCGGAACCGAAGATCGCGCCGAAGTGCGCCGTCGCCGCCCGCCAGACACGCTCCACCGTCCATGGCAACTCGACCTCGGTGACCTCCGCGCCAGCCTCAACCAAAACGTCAACAACACGTCGAGTGTTGGCGACGACATCCGGGTGGACGGGCCAGTCGCCAAGCGTCATGCACACTGCGACGCGCATGCCGGCGATGCCGTCGAGATCGAACGGGATCGTCGGCGGGTTGCGCAACGAGACGACGTCGCGCCAGTGCTGGCCGGCGATGACGTTCTCCAGCAACCCGCAGTCGCCGACGGTGCGCGCCAACGGCCCGTCGTGGCAGTACTGGTCGAGGTGATACGGAGCCAGCCCGGGCACGCGACCCCACGGCGGCTTGAACCCGACCACGCCCGAGAACGATGCGGGAATGCGAATCGAGCCGCCGATGTCGCTGCCTGTCGCCAGCGGTGCGTAGCCGGCGGCAAGCGCCGCAGCGGATCCGCCAGACGACCCGCCCGGCGTGAAGTCTGGGTTCCACGGGTTGCGGGTCACGCCCCACAACGCGCTGTGGCAGAACCCGGCACAGCTGAACTCGGGTGTGGCCGTGCGGATGTGGATCACGCCGCCGGCGTGTTGGATCCGCTCGATGATCGGATGGTCGTACTTGGCCACCTCGTCGGCGAAGGCCACCGAGCCCTGGACCCATGACCGGCCGGCCATCGGCTGCTCTTCCTTGGCGGCGACGCAGAGACCTTCGAGGGCTCGCGGCGGCTCGCCCTTGCCGTGCCGGTGGGCGTGGTAGCGCTGCTCGGCCTCCTTGGCCTCGAGCCGCGCCTCTTCGTAGCGGCGGTCGACCACAGCGTTGATCACGTCGTCGTGACGTTCGATGTGGGCGATCAGGCCTTCGAGCGCTTCGACGGGGGACAGGTCGCCGCTGCGAAACAGGTCGACGGTCTCTCGTGCGGAGAGGTACGGCAGGTCGGGCATCGGGACAGTATTGCCGCGCCCGACAGGCCCGCGAACACGTCGCCGTCAGCGCGCATCAGAGGACGATGTTGACCATCCGCCCGGGCACGACGATGACCTTCTTCGGGGTCGCGCCGGCGAGCAGGGCGCTGATCCGCTCGTCGGCGAGCGCGGCAGATTCGACGCCGGCGGCGTCGAGATCGACGTCAACGGTGATGTGCCCGCGCACCTTGCCGTTGACCTGGACGGGATACTCGATGACGTCGGCGACGAGCAACGCAGGATCGGCCGTCGGGAAGCCGGCATGGGCAATCGAGCCGTCGTGGCCGAGCATCGACCACAACTCTTCGGCGACGTGCGGCGCCAGCGGGGCGATCATCAGCACCAACGCGTCGACCACATCGGCCGGGCAACCGCCGAGCTTGGTGAGGTGGTTGTTCAACTCGATGAGCTTGGCGATGGCCGTGTTGAACCGCAGCCCTTCCATGTCGTCGCGCACGCCCGCGATTGTGCGGTGCAGCACCCGTTGCGTCTCGACGTCGGCGGGGGCGCTGAGCAGAGCCAGTTCGCCGGTCTCCTCGTCGACGACGTTGCGCCACACGCGTTGCAGGAACCGGTACATCCCGATGACATCGCGCGTCTCCCATGGCCGCGACGCGTCGAGCGGACCCATCGCCATCTCGTACAGCCGCAAGGTGTCGGCGCCGTAGCTCTGGCAGATGTCGTCGGGGGTGACGGCGTTCTTGAGGCTCTTGCCCATCTTGCCCCACTCGCGTGTGACGGGTTGGCCGTCGTGGAAGTAGGCGCCATCGCGCTCGACAACTTCGGTGGCCTCGACGTAGATCTCGCGCTCGTCCTTGTACGCCGCGGCGAGGATGTAGCCCTGGTTGAACAAGCGGTAGTACGGCTCCTTCGACGACAGATGCCCGAGATCGAACAGCACCTTGTGCCAGAAGCGCGAGTAGAGCAGGTGCAGCACGGCGTGCTCGACGCCGCCCACGTAGAGGTCGACGCCGGCGTCGCCCATCCAGTAGCGGTCCACCGCCGGGTCGACGAGAGCGACCTCGTTGG
>DATBKA010000095.1:0-2913 GCA_036556105.1 Ilumatobacteraceae bacterium
CGAGGGCGTCGGCAAGGGTGATCTCCGTGTCGGGGCAGATCAGTCCGCACCGGTGGCTGAGCAGCTGACCCACGGTGGCCTCGCCCTTGCCGTGCGCGCCGAATTCCGGCCAGTACGTGGTGACCTTCTCGTCGTAGTCGAGCAAGCCGCGGTCGACGCACATCGCCACGGCGATCGAGACGATGCCCTTCGTGGTGCTGAACACCAGTTGCAGCGTCGAGTCGTCGTACGGCCGCTCGCCCGTGGCGTTGAAGCCGCCACCCCAGATGTCGACGACCTTGCTGCCGCGGTGGTACACGGCCGCGGCTGCGCCGACCTCTTCGTTGTCGGTGAAGTTGTGCCGGAAGGCATCCTGCACGGGCTCCCACCCCGGAGCGACGAAGCCGCAGACGTCGTGAGTCATGTCGCTGGACCGTGGTGCCCGTCAGGCATCATCGACGATCGACCGCAGTGTCTCGATCTGCTTCACCGGGTCAGGCCCGACCGGGTTGACGCTGAGCACGGTGACGCCCGCTTGGCGATACGCGCCAACCCTCTCTTTGATGTAGCTGGCCGGCCCGACCAGGTTGGACAGCTCGAGCCATTCGCCCGGGACACGGGCCGCGGCCTCTGCCTTCTTGCCGTCGAGGTACAGGTCTTGCACGTCGACGGCTTCCTGCTCGTAGCCGTAGGCCTTGCAGATGTCGTTGTAGAAGTTCTTGCCGCGAGCACCCATGCCGCCGACGTACAGCGCCATGTTCGGCCGCGCCCGGTCGAGCACTGCCTTCTGCTGCTCGCCGACGAGGTCCTCGCCGATCGCCAACATCCCACCGGCGGACACTTCGAGGCGCGGCATCGCCGGGTCGCGCTTGGCCAACCCGGACTTCAGCGAACTGCCCCACACCTGCTGGTACTTGTCGGGGATGAACATGATCGGCAGCCACCCATCGGCGATCTCGGCGGTGAGCGCCACGCTGCGATCCATCAGGCTCGCCCACCAGATCGGGATGCTGTCGCGGACGGGATGGTTGATCAGCTTCAGCGGTGTGCCCAGCCCGGTGCCGACGCCCGGCGGCAACGGCGCCTGGAACGTCTGACCCTGGAAGTTGAACTTCTCCTCGCGCTTCCAGATCAGACGGCAGGCCTCGATGTACTCCTTGATGCGCTGCATCGGCTTCTCGTACGGCACACCGTGGAAGCCTTCGATGACCTGCGGTCCGCTCGCCCCGAGACCGAGGATGAAGCGGCCGTCACTGACGAAGTCGCACCCGGCGGCAGTCATCGCCATCAGCGCAGCAGTGCGCGAGTACACGTTGACGATGCCGGTGCCGATCTGCACGCGTTCGGTCGTGGCAGCGAGGTAGCCCACTTGGCTGATCGCATCGAAGCTGTAGGCCTCGGCGACCCAGACTTGATCGAGCCCCGCCTTCTCCAGCTCGACGACGCGGGCCGCAGCTTCCTTGAACCCGCCCGAGTAGTCGATCATCATCGACAGCTTCATGGCCCCCGACCTCCTGCTCAGCCGACGCCGCGACCGTTGAGGTTCCCCGAACGAAAACCTTCGAGATCGAGCGTGACGTACCTGTACCCGGCGGCCTTGACCACCGTGACCACATCCTCGCGGTTGGCCACCACGGCGGCCAACTGATCCAGCGGAACCTCGATCCGCGCCGTGTCGCCGTAGTGACGCACGCGCAGCTCGGCGAAGCCCAGACGTTTCAGAGCCGCCTCGGCGCGGTCGACCTGACCGAGCAGCGCCACCGATACCTCGGTGCCGTACGGGATGCGGCTGGCGAGGCACGCCGCGGCCGGCTTGTTCCACGTCCGCAGACCGAGTGCCTTCGACGCCTCGCGAACCTCGGCCTTCGTGAACCCCGCCTGCACCAACGGGAACAAGGCGCCGCGCTCACCGGCGGCGAGCTGACCGGGTCGGTGATCGCCGAGATCGTCGAGGTTCACACCCAGCACGACGGTGGCCTGTTCGGCGGCGGCGATCGGTGCGACGACCTCCATCAACTCTGCTTTGCAGTGGTAGCAGCGATCAGTGTCGTTGATGCGATACGCAGCGCGCTCCATCTCCTGGGTCGCGACCGGCGTCCAGCGCAGACCCAGCTCGGATGCCAGCGATCGGCAGTCGGCCTCTTCGTCGCCGGCCAACGACGGCGAGACGGCGGTGACGGCGTGGGCCCCGTCGCCCAGGACTTCGCTGGCCATCGCCGCGAGAAACGCACTGTCGGCGCCGCCGCTGAACGCGACGACCACTCGTTCGAGGCGTTGCAGTTCGAGGCGCAGCACCGCGACCTTGTCGGCGACGACTGATTCCGGCACCCCGCTGACGCTAGCGGTTGAAATGTCGCCAGGCAGTGGCACCGGATGGGGCAGGATGGACGGCGTGCCCATCATCGAGGTGGACAAGCTCTCCAAGACCTTCAAGGTGCCCGTGCGCGAGCAGGGGTTGCGCGCTTCGCTGCGCAGCCTGATCCACCGCGAGACGAAGCAGGTCGTCGCCGTGGACGAAGTGTCGTTCACGATCGAGCCGGGCGAGGTCGTCGGCTTCCTTGGCCCGAACGGCGCCGGCAAGACGACGACGCTGAAGATGCTGTCCGGCTTGATTCACCCGACTGGTGGTCGCTGCAGCGTGCTCGGCTTCGAGCCGAAGGGCCGCCCACCCGATCTGTTGCGACAGATCACCCTGGTGATGGGCAACCGCAACCAACTGCAGTGGGACCTGCCGGCCCTCGATTCGTTCGAGCTGAACCGGGCGATCTATCGCATCCCACGGGCCGACTTCACGGCCCGCCGCGATGAGCTGATCGAGCTGCTCGATGTCGGCGATCTCGTCAACAAGCCGGTCCGCAACCTCTCGCTGGGCGAGCGGATGAAGATGGAGATCGCCGGTTCGTTGCTGCACCAACCGAAGGTGCTGTTCCTCGA
>DATBKA010000096.1:0-2811 GCA_036556105.1 Ilumatobacteraceae bacterium
GCAGACCGGCGCGGCGCAGCCGGGCGAGTGAGCCCTCGACGGACAGCACGGCCGGGGCGGTGATGCGGAGCACCTCGCGGCGACCACCGTCGAGTCGGCGGGTGACGCAGAGCGAGTTGCCGAGCTCCACGGCTACGAGACCGAGCGCTTGCTGACGTTGCAGAGTGGCGGCGAGGAAGACGGGAACGCTGCCGGTGCCGCGGTCGACCGAGTAGTCGCCGCACCAGATCGCCTCGCTGTGGGCAACGACCGGCGCGAGCGCGGCAGCGACGGCCGCACTGTCGAGTTCACGCGGCGCATCGACGCGGATCGCAGTGCGCGCGCCGCACGCCAACGCCAGCCGCAACCCTCGGTCGGCCGACCTCTCGCCGACGGTCACGGCCACGACAGCGCTGCCGATCGCCGCACCGTGCTGCAAGGCGATCTCGATCGCCGCCTCGTCGGCTGCGGAGATCCCGGTCGGGATCGGGTCGCCGATCCACTTGATGCAGACCGCGATCATCAGCTCGTTCGGAAGATCACGCCGAAGCCGCCCTCGGGGTACGACCAGCTGATGGCGCCTTCGTGATTGCACACCAGATAGCAGGTGCCGCACTCGAAGCACTGCTCGTAGTTGAACAGGATGCCGCCGTCACTCGTCGGCACGAACAGGTTGGCGGGGCAGGCGACGACGCAGCTGCGCGTGCTGCAGTCCACACAGATCTTCGCATCGACGACGATGTGTGCCTTGTCGTCGACCTTGAAGTCGACCGTGGCCATCCGGTCGGCGAACGACACCACGGGCCAGTCGCTGGCGGGGTCGATCATCCGAAGCTCCGGAACGCGGCGCGCCCGTCGTGGAGGAGAGAACGCAGCGAGACTCCGGTCCGTTTCCGTTCCTCGCGCACGATGCGCCGCAACCCCGGCTTCGGATCCGGGTTGTCGACGCGGAACATGCGCTCGGCGATGGACGTGACCATTGACGGGTAGAGGTGCTGCACGCGATCGCTGAGCACGAGCTCCGGAGCCCGCCGCAGCTTGCGATGGTCGCGCAGCACGAACGTGTCGCTGAGTCGGCGCGCATAGCCGGCGAGGCCGCGCTGGCTGACATCGCCGGTGGCGACTGCCTCGACTGCTGCCTGCCCGGCGTACCTGCCGCTGGCCATCGCGAAGTTGACACCTTCGAGCCACAGCCCGGCGGCGAGGCACAACGCCGCGGCATCGCCGGCGACCAGCAGTCCGTGGCCGGTCATCTCCGGCATCATGTTCAGCCCGCCCTCAGGGATGAGGTGCGCCGAGTACTCGCCCAACTCGCCGCCCTCGACGAGTGGAGCGATCGCCGAGTGGCGCTTCATCGCGGCGATGATGGCCTCGGGACGAGTCGTCTGGGCCGCCAGCTTGGGCAGTTTGAGCACGACACCCACGGCAATCGTCTCGAGGTTGGTGTAGACGAACCCGCCACCATTGACCGTTCCGGTGCAACCGATCACTTCGATGTCGACACCTTCACGACCGCGCACCCCGAACCGCTCGTCGATCATCTCCTTCGGCATGGCCAGCGTCTCTTTGACACCCAGCGTGAAGTTGCTCGGGTTCGGTTCGCCGTACAGACCGGCCTCCTTGGCCAGGAAGCTGTTGACGCCGTCGCAGGCGATCACGACCGAGGCGGTGACGTCGCCATCGGGCCGGTCGGTGCGCACACCGGTGACCGTGCGTCCGGATCGGCGCGTTGCGCCGCGCAGCAGGCCAGTGACGGTCGTGTCGCACAGCAGCGTCGCGCCAGCTGCGACGGCGTGGTCGGCGAGCCAGCGGTCGAAGTCGGGGCGGTACGCGGTCGCCCCGTTGTAGGGGGGCTCGGCCCAGGCGTCGCTGCGGAAGTCGACGCTCAACGACCGACCTTCGGACAGCACCATCGTCGAGCGGCGGGTGACCCATCGCTGCACCGGCGCCTCGTTCCACCATTCCGGGATGAGGTCGTCGAGGATGCGCGGATAGACGACGCCGCCGTACATGTTCTTGCTTCCGGGGAACGTGCCGCGTTCGAGCAGCAGTGTGCGCAACCCGCCACGCGCCGCCTCGATCGCCGCGCACGAGCCGGCGGGGCCTGCGCCGACGACGATCACGTCGAAGTCGGTGTCAGTCACGCGGCGCTGTCCGTTCGACGAGGGCATCGAGCACGGCGTTGGCATCGGCGACGACCGCGAGATCAGCGAGCTGCATCATCGGGCAGTAGGGGTCGGTGTTGACGCTGACGATGTGCTCGGGCTGGCCGAGGCCGCTCGTGTGTTGCACCGCGCCGCTGATGCCGAAGGCGACGTACAGCTTCGGATCGACGATCACCCCGGTCGTGCCGATCTGACGCTCGTGCTCGACCCAGCCGCGGTCGGTCACGACCCGCGTTGCGCCGACGCTGGCGCGCAGGGCCGTGGCGAACGCGGCCAGCTGGTCGATACGGCGCGGATCGTCGAGCCCGGCACCTGCGGCCACGATCCGCTCCGCCTCGGCGAGGTCGATGGTCGCCGCATCCGGGGGCAGCAAAGCCTCGAGCTCGGCGTCGTTGCCGTCGGCAACGTGTGCTGATTCGGACCGCACGTCCATGGCCGAATCGTTGTGATCGAAGCCGCGCACACCCGGCTGCAGCGTGGCCACGAACGCGTGCGCCGGTTGAATCGAGTGGATCTCGTCGCCGCCACGCCGGATCAACTCGATGCGTTGCGGCGAGACCGACATCGCCTGCGCGTACAGAGGCCGCTCTAGGCGCGCCGCCAGTCGCGGGGCCAGGTCGCGTCCGTCGGGCGAAGCGGGCAGGACGAGAATCGGCTCGGCGTCGAG
>DATBKA010000097.1:0-1986 GCA_036556105.1 Ilumatobacteraceae bacterium
GAGTGGCCCGGCGTCGGCGTGTCCTCGTAGATGCAGTGTCGGAGGGGGGACTCGTACCCTAACCCCACGCGCTCCCGCCGCCGGTGAGTTCGCGATCGCCGCGTGATCGGTTGATCATGCGTGGAACTACTCCCGCGATTACTCCCGGAATTACTCCCGACGCGGCATCACCGTGAAAGGCCTCACCGCGACCCGACCATGGCCGCGACGATGGAGTTCGGCCTTCGCTTCACGCTGCGTCGTAGGCGTCGATCGCGGCGGGGAGGCAGGCGGTCACGCCGTGGCCAGCGGGCTGGAGGCCGAGGAGCAACGCGCTGATGACCTCGTCTCGGCTTGCGCCGTGTTGCTTCGCCTGGGTGACGTGGAAGGGCACACCGCTTTCCAACCGAAGGGCGGCGAGAACGGCGAGGTACGCGAGGTCCTTGGTCTTGGCATCGAGGGCACACGCTTGGTCGAGTGCCACCTCATCAGTTGCTGTCATCGGTCCCCTCCCTTTGTCGGCCCGATCGTGACGCTAATCGGGCGCGTCGTCGGCCAGGATGGTCGGGTGGAACCGGTGGCGGCTCGGCCCGCGTCTGAGCCTGAGGTGCCGCTCGCGCGGTTCTGGGCGGCCGATGTCGAAGACCTCTTCCGAGTGTTGGAAACGAGTGCTCGGGGTCTCAGCACTGACGCGGCTGGGTCTCGTCGAGCGAGGTATGGCCCGAACACGGTTGCCGCGCCGCACGGACACCGTGGTCTGCGACTGTTGGTCGAGCAGTTCACCAGCCCGATCATCTTGATCCTGGTGGGTGCGACGGTGCTGTCGATCGCGTTGGGCGACATCACCGACGGCGCCATCATCCTGGCGATCATCGTCGCCAGCGGGCTGCTCGGGTTCTGGCAGGAGCACACCGCGGGCCAGGCGGTCGACGCGCTCTTGGCGCGGGTGCGAGTCGAGGTCGAAGTGCTGCGCGACGGCATCGAGGTTGCGGTACCCGCCGAGGAGGTCACGGTCGGCGACATCGTCGTGTTGCGTGCGGGTGACATCGTCCCTGCGGACTGTCGGATCATCGAGTCGCACAGCCTGCTGGTGGACGAGGCCGCCTTGACCGGCGAGTCGTACCCGGTCGAGAAGTCGGTTGTTGGTGTCTCCGGCGAGGCGCCCGTGGCCGGTCGTGTGAACTCGGTGTTTCTCGGGACTCACGTCGTGAGCGGCACCGGGACCGCGCTGGTGGTCAAGATCGGACCGCGTACTGAGTTCGGCGCCTTGGCCGCGGATCTGGCAGCACGGAAAGTGACCACCCGCTTCGAGCGTGGCATCACCGCGTTCGGCCTGTTGCTCGTTCGGGCGATGGTCGTGCTCGTCACCGCCATCTTCGTCGTCAATATCGTGTTGGACCGGCCGGTCGTCGAGTCGCTGCTGTTCTCCCTCGCGCTCGCGGTGGGGCTCACCCCGCAACTGCTTCCCGCGATCGTCGCGGTCAGTCTCTCCACGGGCGCACGGCGCATGGCCGACGAACAAGTCATCGTCAAACGGCTCGATGCCATCGAGGACTTCGGCGCCATGACCGTGCTGTGCACCGACAAGACGGGCACTCTCACCGCCGGCGCCGCACACCTCGACGCCGCGCTCGACCTCGACGGCCGACGTTGCGACGAGGTCCTGCGACTCGCGCAGCTCAACGCCGGTTTGCAACGAGGGTTCACCAATCCCCTCGACCAAGCGATCCTGCACGACGCGGCGCCGATTGCCCCAGGCCAGCGGCTCGACGAGATCCCCTACGACTTCGAACGCAAACGCCTCTCCGTGCTCGCCGTCACCGACAGCGGGCCGACCCTGATCACCAAAGGCGCGTTCGCCAACGTGCTCGCGGTGTCAAGCAGCGCCGACATCGGCGGCGAGACGGTCCCCATCGCCTCGGTACGCGGACAGGCCGAGCACCGCTTCGCGCAGCTCAGCAATGAGGGGTATCGGGTGCTCGGCCTGGCGACCCGCCTCCTCCCCGA
>DATBKA010000098.1:0-2142 GCA_036556105.1 Ilumatobacteraceae bacterium
GCATGGCGAACGAACCAACTCTGCGTCCCGGCGATCACACCATCTTTCAGCGCTCGGAACAGTGCCCCCTCGTCGACGACCTCGCCGCGTGACGTGTTGACCAGCACGGCGTGAGGTTGCATGCGATGCAACGCCTCGTCGTCGATCAGGTGCCGCGTACTCGGCAGCAGCGGGGTGTGCAGGGACACGACGTCGGCACGCTCGAGCAGCTCGGCCAGCTCGACGACCTGCAGCGCGCCTGATGCCGGCGCGAGTGGATCGGCGACGAGCAGCTCGACGTCGAACCCGGCCAGGCG
Organism: Ilumatobacteraceae bacterium; assembly: GCA_036556105.1. GTDB lineage: Bacteria > Actinomycetota > Acidimicrobiia > Acidimicrobiales > Ilumatobacteraceae > JAENVT01. The sequence continues at coordinate 297 of DATBKA010000098.1, forward strand.
GTGGGCGACGCGCCGGCCGATGTTGCCGTAACCGACGAGACCGACGGTGCAGCCGGTCAGCAACCGTGGTGCGTGCGCGCCGGTGCGCTTCCACTCGCCGCGGCGCACGCCGGCATCGTTCTCGGTGATACGCCGCAGCAGAGCGAGCATCAGCGCCAGCGTGTGGTCGGCGACGGTCGTCTCGTTCGCTCCCGGTGTGGTGACGACGGCGATCCCGAGCTCGGTGGCCGCGGTGACGTCGACGGTGTCGAGCCCGACGCCGGAGCGGGCGACCACCTGCAGGCTCGGGCTCCGGCGCAGCACGTCGGCGGTGAACGGATCGGTGCTGACGATCGCACCGGATGCGTCGGAGCACAGCTCGAGCAGTTGGGCGGGGGAGCGCGGCCCGTGCTTCGGAGCGAGCCGCATCGAGTAGCCGGCCGCGGTGAACGCTCCACCGATCTCGGGATGTTCGGTGTCGAAGTCCGGAAAGGTGATGAGGACAACGGGCGCATCATCACGTGCGATCCGGTGGCGCATCGGTCGATCAGATCACCGACGTTCGCGACGTGTCAACGTGAGCACTCAGTCATCGCCGGCGATGTCGAGGTCGACACCAACGGCACGGATCATGCCGACCGCGGCGCGCCGTGCGGCATCGGAGCCCGTGACCGCGGTCAAGAACGCGTCGCGTCGGATGGCAAGAAGGGCGCCGTCGCCGCGGGCGGTGACGGTGGCGGTGCGCGGCACGTTGGCAAGCAAAGCGATCTCACCGAAGCCGCCGCCTCTCCCGGCGACACGCACATGCGCACCGTCGATCGAGACGTCGAACTCGCCATCGGCAACCGCGAAGTAGCGATCGCCGACGTCGCCCTCGGCGACGACGATCTCCCCCGGCCCGACGGCGACTTCGGTCGCAGCGCGGGCGACGGTCTCCATCTCGAGCGGTGGCAGCACGGCGAAGGCCGGGATCCGGCGCAACAGGCTGATCGCCACGAGCGGGATGTCGGCACTGTCGTCGGCGACGCGCAGCGATCGCCCCGTGAGCAGCAACAACCCGGCGAAAAACACACCGAGGCCGATCAGCGCCGCCTCCACGCCGGAGACAGCGATCAGCACCTGGCTGAAGACAGATCCGAGCAGCATGCCCAGCCCGGCGCAGAGCTCGATGGCACCGAAGACGGCAGCGAGCGACTGCGGAGGCGTGGCGCGCTGCAACAGCATGCGGCTGGTCAGGTCGAGCAACGAGCGCGAGAACCCGGCAGCGGCCAGCACGACCAGGGCGACCGCCACCGCCGGAACGATGCCCAACAGCAACGTGGCGACGGCGATGCAGCCGAGCCCGCCGACCAGCAGCGGCGCCAGGCGGTCGCGCCGAACTAGCACCGTCGACGTCAGCGCGCAGATCACCGCACCGACGCCGAAGCTCGTCGACAGCAGCCCGGGGCCGGAGTCACCGAGGTCGAGACGATCGATGGCCAGTACGACCATGATCAGATCGAGCGCGCCGACGAGCACGTACTGCCCTCCGGCCACGGCGAACACGCCGATCGCGCCAGGCCGGTCGCGCAACCCGACGACGCTGCGCAGCACGAGACGGGCCGCACCCACGTCGTCGCTGTCGCCAACGGCGAGCGGCGCGGCACCACGCATCCCCCGATCGAGGGCGGTCAGCGCCGTGCTGGCCAGGTTGAGCGTCGCACATGCCGCCAGCACCAGTGCCGGCCCCTCCACACCGAGGAGCAACGTTGCCAAGGCCGAACCGGCGAGCATGCCGATGCTCTCGCACGACCCGATCCACACGTTGGCGACCGTGAGCTCACGCGCCGAGCGAACGAGGGATGGCAGCATCACTGCGCAGGCGGGC
>DATBKA010000099.1:0-1733 GCA_036556105.1 Ilumatobacteraceae bacterium
TTCTCGGTGTCGAATCCGTTCGGTGGATTGATCTCGTCGGCGGTCGACCTGCTCGACGTCACGGCTGTCGATGTCGGCGGTGGCTCGGGCACGCTGACCGTGTCGACGAGCAACGACCCGGTGATGCTCGCCGGACTCGGGTTGGCGATCGATCTGTCGTGAGGGACTCGCCGATCTCCTCCGGATAGGGTCGCCGTCGTGAGCGATGCCGCCCCGAACGACTTCACCAGAGACCTGGTGCGGTGGAGCGAGTCGCTGGCGGCCATCGCCCGCACGGGCCTCGGCTTCACCGAGAGCCTGTACGAACGCGAGCGGTTCGAAGAGGTGCTGCACGTTGCCGCTGACATCAAAGCGGCCGCCGACGAAGCCTTGGAGGTCCGGCGTGAGCGCGACCACTTCGTGCAGGAGTGGATGGACTCGATCGGTGAAGGCGTGCCCGGATACGTCACACCCAAGGTCGCCGTCGGCGCGGTGGTCGGCAACGACAGCGGCGAGATCCTGCTCGTGCAACGTGCCGACAGCGGGATCTGGCTGTACCCGACAGGGTGGGCCGACGTCGGCTACTCGGCATCCGAGGTGGTCGTCAAAGAGGTCCTCGAGGAGACGGGCATCTACTGCAACCCGGTGCAGCTCCTGGCCGTGGTCGACGGCCAGCGGATGGGCTTCACCCGGTTCGCGATGTACCTCTTGCTGTTCCACTGCGTGGCCACCGGTGGCGACTTGAGCGGTCACCCGTTGGAGACCGCCGGCGTCGGTTGGTTCGATCGCAACGAGTTGCCGTGGCCCACCGCCGGTGCCAGTTGGTGGGGACCGATGGCGTTCGCGGCGATCGACGGTGAGATGGTGACGACGGCGTTCGAGGCGCCGCGCTCACCGATGTGGCGCGGCCACCCGAGCTAGTAATGCTTCGACCTCGTCCGTCTCCGCTGCGACCGGTGGTGTGACCCGCCGCCAGGCGATGGGGCTACGGGCTGTTGTTGCCTTGATCGCGGAGGAACTGCTCGACTTCCGCCATCAGCTCCTCGCCGGTGAACTGCACGTCGGCGACGATCGCGGTTTCGTCTTCCTCGTCATCCTCATCGTCGTCATCGAGGTCGCCGTTGTCGGACAATGACTCGAGTCTCGTGACGTACCCGATGAGGTCGTCGTCGTCGCCGACGAACGCCGAGACACGTGCGTCGTACTCGCCGGCTTCGGCAACGAGCCGTGCGGTCGAGGCCGGGCAGCCGAGCATCTCGCATGCTCGTTCGACGAGTGCGAGCGCAGCCTTCGGCGACGGCACCTGTGATGCGTAGGCGGGAACTGCTGCCCATAGGGATGCGGATGACAGGCCGATGCGCGATGCCGCATCGTGCAGCACGCCGACGATGCCCGTTGGACCCTCGTAGCGGGAGCGCTGCAGATCGAAGCGGTCGATCATCGTCTGATCGGTCGCCGTGCCCATCAGTTGAACCGGACGGGAATGGGGAACATCGGCGAGCAGGGCGCCCAGCGTCAGCAACATCGTCGCGCCGCACCGCTGAGCGACGCTCATGATCTGCTCGCCGAACATCCTCCAACGCAACGACGGCTCGGGCCCGAGGACGAGGATGACATCGCCGCCTGGGGTCGAGGCGCTCCACAACCCGACCGTCGGCCAGACGATCGTACGGGTCATCCCCGCGGTGAGGCGCACGTGCGGCCGCACCGTCGCGAAGTCGGTGAACTCCTCCGGGTCGATCTCCGCCATTGGT
>DATBKA010000100.1:0-1987 GCA_036556105.1 Ilumatobacteraceae bacterium
AAGGTGACCGACGACGAACGCGCCGTGGAGATCGCCGCGATCATGGCGAGGTTCGACGTGATCGTCGAGAGCCGCGTCGTCGGAGTGCGCAAGCCCGAGCCGCGGTTCTACGAGATCGCCTGCGAGTTGTTGAGCGTCACCCCGCCCGAGTGTGTGTTCCTCGACGATCTCGGCGTCAACCTCAAACCTGCCGCGGCGATGGGCATGACCACCATCAAAGTCGTCGAACCGGCGCAAGCCATCGCCGACCTCGGAGCCGCGCTCGGCTGGTAGCTCCGACCGCTCAGCACTCCAGCAGCGGGTCGGGCAGGATTGCTCGCTCCGGAGGGTTTGACTCCGGCTGCACGGCGACGGAGGACGGTGGCGCTGTGCCAGACGATGTCGGACTGGTCGGGTCGGTGGCGGAGGCGACTGCCTCGACCCCGCCGATGAACGGAGCGGTTCCGCGGAAGATGTCGAGGATCGCTGTGTTGGCCGGCGAGTCGTTGGCCAGCAGCACCGCCTGATGACTGATGGTGCGGCCGGTTGCCTCGATCTGGTACGTGCGCAACCCGCTGGTGTCGACATCGCGCAGCACGTCGGCGAGCTCGCGCATGTCGTTGAGCGTCAGCTGGTCGTCGATGACCAGATCGTCCTTGTACGACTCGTAGAGGCCAAGGATGACCGTCGGGCTGAGCAGCTCACGCTTGGCGGCGCTGAGCACCCGGCGCAGGAAGTCCTGCTGGCGGGCGATGCGACCGAAGTCGAAACTGTTGTCAGATCGCCATTCGCCTCGATCGTCCTGGTACTCGAGGTGGCGCGAGCGCACGTAGGCGAGTGCTTCGTCACCGGCGAAGGTGTGGCAGCCGGCGACCGTGATGTTGAGCCCGGTGTTGGTCAGGTCGCGGATCGGCCGCGGGATCGGCACCGTCACTCCTCCCACCGCGTCGACAACCCTCATGAACGCGCAGAAGTCGACACCGATGAAGTGGTCGGTCTCGATCCCGAACTCGTTGTAGATCGTGTCGGCCAGCGGCCCTGGATCCCTTCGCCGGTATGCCGTGTTGATCCGGCGCATCGAGCCCTCGACGCGCACCCACAAGTCGCGAGGGAACGACAGCACCGCGGCCTGACGGCTGGCGCGGTCGACGCGGATCATCATGATCGTGTCGGTGAGCCGCGCCGTCCGGTTGCCGATGTACGGCGTGTACGGCGAGTCGGGATCGAGACAGGCGTTGTTGTCGATGCCGACGACGAGGAAGTTCTCGCCGGTCGCCTCGGGGAGCTCGACCGGAACCGGAGCAGTCGTCGATGGCCTCGTTTCGTCGACGGAAGCAGGGGTGTCCGCCTCGCTCGTGTCGGGCGACGGCTGATCGACGTGGACACGCGCGGTTCGGGTCGGTGCCGGGAGCGCCACCCGCTGGCCTTGCTCGGCGGCGTGCTTGGCGACGAGGAGAGCGACAGCGCCGGTCAGGCAGAGCAGAACGACGAAGCAGTTGACGACGAGGACGATCCGCTGGGCGACGGTGTGCCGCCGGCGGTGCGGCTTCGCGTTCGGTTCCGCGCCCCCTCCACCCATGCGGCCAGCAGATTACTGCACGGCCAACAGGTGAACTCCGCGTACCGGCAGGCATGGGGGTCTCATTGATGGTCTCGCTCGATGTCGCTGTGCCACGCGCGTTCGAACACGACGTGACCGTCTTCCGATGCCGTCAACTCGGCGTCGACGTGCCAGTCCGAGGCAGTCGCCGTCAGCCTGCATCGGGCTGTCGCGTCGGTCTGCACGCCCGCACGACGCCGCATCACCGTCACGACCTCGGCACACTCGAAGCTCAACGGGTCGTCGGCGCGGATGCTCGCAACGCTCGCGTGCGTCTCCCGCCAGACCATCCCGTTGGTCGGGTGGACGATCTCGCCGGTGTCGCTGATGATCGTTGTCGTCACCGTGGAGCCGTCGCCGGAGCGATCGATCATGCGGCTGGCTGCACTCGGCGTGCGCTGCTCGTAG
>DATBKA010000101.1:0-1665 GCA_036556105.1 Ilumatobacteraceae bacterium
AGCGCTGCGGTCTTGACTCGGTAGATGTCGATGCTGGTCTGCAGGTCCTTCTGTAACTGCGGGCTGTTCCCGCTCGACAGTGCATCCTCGGATGCGCCGCCGAGGATGAAGGCGTCACGCTGGATACTGGCGGTGACCCGCTCCGTCTCCACCGTCTTGAGATAGCGAGCCAGCGGGATGTCGTGGGCGAGGAGGATGACGATCGTGACGCCGACGAAGGCGACGATCAGCCGCCACCTCACTGTGGAGGTTCCAGGCGGAAACCGACGCCGCGCACCGCTTCGATCCAGCGGTGGTCGCCGAGCTTCTTGCGCAGCGAGGCGACGTGGGCGTCGACAGTCTTCGTCGGTCCGTACCAGTGAGCGTCCCACACCGATTCGAGGATCTCGGTGCGCGTGTGCACGGCGCCGACATCGTTCGCCAGGTAGGCGAGCAGGTCGAACTCTTTCGCCGTGAGGACGACTTCGTCACCGTTGATGCGCACGCGTCGTGTACGCCGATCGAGCTCCATCGGCCCGATCAGTTGGGGCGCGGCGGCGTCTCCGTCGTCGGCGGCGGTGGTCCCGTCGACACTGCGCCGGCCAACGGCGCGGATCCGCGCCGCCAGCTCGCGGAGGCTGAACGGCTTCGTGACGTAGTCGTCGGCGCCGAGCTCGAGCCCGAGCACACGGTCGAACTCCTCCCCGCGAGCGGTGAGCATGATGATCGGCGTGTTCGACCGCTGTCGCAGCTCGCGGCAGACATCGCGTCCGTCCATGTCGGGCAGGCCGAGGTCGAGCAGGACCAAGTCCTGGCCGCGCTCGGCCAACGCACCGGCACCGGTCGTGACGTGCACGACGGAGTGGCCGGCAGCGGTCAACCCCTCGACCAACGAGTCGGCGATCGCCTTGTCGTCTTCGACGAGCAGCAGCTTCACGCGCTCATTGTGACAAGGAGATTCGGGGTCGCGCCGCCATCTTGGACATTTCTTGGATCACGACGGCCTGTCTCTTGGAGGCTGCTCGCGTACGGTCGTCGCATCGCATCGAGATGAACTGGCGGGACGGAGGCTCGAAGATGAAGACGAAGGTGGCAATGGCGATCTCACTCTCCGGAGTGCTCGCCGCGGGCACTGCCGCCGCGCTGGTCAACACGCAGGTGTTGAATGGCGGGTCGTCGGGCGCTCGGCTCGCCGCCGCGGTCGACGTCCAAGACACGATTCCCGCCTCGTCGGCAACGACTGGCGAAGGTCCGTCGGTGACGATCGGCGGAGGAGCACCGGTCGCCTCGCCATCGCCGACGCAAGCGACATACGCGATCGGCGAAGCCGGAACCGTCACCCTCGACACCGCAAACGGTGTGCTGTCGATCGTCGCTGTCACGCCGGCGCAGGGTTGGGTCGTCAGTCAGTCGGAGAGTGACGACAGCGGCAACGCCGAGGTCAAGTTCGAGTCAGGCGATCAGCAAGTCGAGTTCCATGCCAACCTGCTCTACGGTGTCGTCAACACGTCGATCGAGAGCGACGAGGCGTCGGGCGACGACGCAGCGACCGAGGACTCGGTCTCCAGCCAAGGTGGAGACGACGACGATCATGGCGACGACGGCGACCATCATGAGGACGACGACGAGCGCGGCGACGATGACTGACAGCACCTGCTGTCGTCTCGGCCGGCCCTGATTCTCGGC
>DATBKA010000102.1:0-2751 GCA_036556105.1 Ilumatobacteraceae bacterium
CGGGTCAGGCGCAGCGCCTCGGCGTTCATCCAGGCGACCATCAGCACGGCCTTGGTGTCGATCTCCTGGGCGATGGCGACGACCAACCCGGCATCGTTGTACTTGATCGCATCGAGCTCGTCGGGCGATGCGCTGATCTTCTCGCCGGTCGGCATGACCGCCATGCTAGGTGGCGGGAATCGCCACAGACCTGAGAGATACGGTCCCGAGAGATACGGCCCTGAGTGACACAGCCCTAGAGGTACAGGCCGGTGCTGGCTTCGATGCGGGTCGCCGCCACGGCGTGCACGTCGCGCTCGCGCAGCATGATGTAGTCGGCGCCGCCGACCTCCACCTCGTAGCGGTCCTCGGCGCTGAACAGGACGCGATCGCCGACCTCGGCCGAGCGCACGTTCTGACCGATGGCCACGACCTCGGCCCAGACGAGGCGCTTGGAGATCTGCGCGGTAGCCGGGATCAAGATGCCGGCGGACGTGCGCCGCTCGCCGTCCTTGTCGGGGATGCGCACCAACACGCGGTCATTGAGCATCTTGATCGGCAGCTTCTGCTCGTCGAGGGCCACGGCGGCAGGGTATCGCCCGATCCCGATGTCACGCCATCGCGCTGTCGATGCTGGCGAGCACGTCGCCGGTCATCATCGGCACGACGTCGATGGCCGCGAAGTTCTCCACGACCTGGCTGGGCCGGCTGGCACCCGTGATCACCGTCGACACGTTCGGGTTCGTGGCGCACCACGCCAGGCTGAGCTGGGCGAGCGTGCAGCCGAGCTCGGTGGCGATCGGACGCAACCGCTCGACCTTGTCGATCGCCGCCCGGTCTTTCAAGCTGTCGCCCAGCCACTCGTAGCCGGCGAGCGCACCACGCGAGTCGGCCGGGATGCCGTCGCGGTACTTGCCGGTCAGCAGGCCCGACGCCAACGGGCTCCAGGTGGTGAGCCCGAGGCCGAGGTCGGCGTACAGCCGGGCGTACTCCTCTTCGACCCGCTTCCGGTTGAACAGGTTGTACTCAGGCTGCTCCATCACCGGCTTGTGCAGGTGGTGACGCTCGGCGATCTCCCATGCGGCGCGGATCTCGTCGGCGCTCCACTCACTCGTGCCCCAGTAGAGCGCCTTGCCGGACGCGACGATGTCGCTCATCGCCCACACGGTCTCCTCGATCGGCGTGTTCGGGTCGGCGCGATGGCAGAAGATGAGATCGAGGAAGTCGAGGCCGAACCGCTCGAGCGACCCGTCGATCGCCTGCATCAGGTATTTGCGGTTGAGCGTGTTGCGCATGTTCGGGGCACGGTCGAGGCCCCAGAAGAACTTCGAGCTGACCACGTATTCGTTGCGCTTCCAGCCGAGCTTGTTCAGGGCCCGGCCCATGATCGCTTCGCTCTGCCCTCCGCCGTACGCCTCGGCGTTGTCGAAGAAGTTGCACCCGGCGTCACGCGCTGCCTGCAGGCACTCCAGCGCCTCGTCGTCGAACACTTGGTTGTTGAAGGTGACCCAGCTGCCGAACGACAGCAACGAGACCTTGAGGCCGCTGCGGCCGAGCCTGCGGTAGATCATCTTGCTTCTGGGGGAGTTGCCGGCCATGGATTGCTCCGTTTCTGTTGGGTCTCAACGACTGTACGCATCTACCCGCGATTGCCGCCGATCATCCGCCCGGCAGCGGACGAACGGTGATCCCGGCCTTCGTCATCGCCTGCTTGGCGTCGGCGATGACATGGTCGCCGAAGTGGAAGATGCTCGCCGCCAGCACTCCGGTGGCGCCGCCGTCGAGGATGCCCTCGACGAGGTGCTCGAGCTTGCCGACGCCCCCACTGGCGATCACGGGAACGTCGACGTTCTCGACGACCGCTGAGGTCAGGTCGATGTCGTAGCCGTCACGCGTCCCGTCGCGATCCATCGATGTGAGCAGGATCTCCCCGGCGCCCAGCCGCGCCGCGTCGACGGCCCAGTCGAGGGCGTCGATCCCCGTTGGCGTTCGGCCACCGTGGAGGTAGACCTCGAAGCCCATGCTGCCATCGGTTGCTCGCTTGGCGTCTATCGCGCAGACGCAGCACTGCGACCCGAACTCGGCGGCGATCTCGCCGATCAACTCCGGTCGCTGCACCGCGGCCGTGTTGACGCTGACCTTGTCGGCACCGGCGCGCAGCATGCGCCGCGCGTCGTCGACGGTGCGAATGCCTCCGCCGACGGTGAGCGGGATGAACACCTGCTCGGCAGTGCGGTAGACGACGTCGATCATCGTGTCGCGCCCGTCGGACGAGGCGGTGATGTCGAGGAACACCAACTCGTCGGCACCCTCGGCGTCATAGCGAGCAGCGAGCTCGACCGGATCGCCGGCGTCGCGCAAGCCGATGAAGTTGACGCCCTTCACGACTCGGCCACCGGTGACGTCGAGGCAGGGGATGACGCGTGCGACTCTCATCGTGCCAACGCCTTCAATGCCTCGCCGACCGTGAAGCGGCCTTCGTACAGGGCCTTGCCCGTGATCACGCCGCCGATTCCGGGGATGGACGCCAGCGCTTCGATGTCGGCGATCGAGGCGACCCCGCCGCTGGCGATCACCGGGACGGCACAGCTCGCCGCAGCGGCGCGGAGACCATCCACATCGGGCCCGTCGAGCATGCCGTCGCGATCGATGTCGGTGATGACGAACGCTCGCGCCGTCGGGTAGCGACCGAGCAGGTCGTCGACGGCGAGCCCGGCACCCTGCGTCCAGCCATCGACTGCGACCTCGCCACGGCGATGGTCGAGGCCGACG
>DATBKA010000103.1:0-2218 GCA_036556105.1 Ilumatobacteraceae bacterium
CGTTGTAGTCAGCGGTGCCGTCGGTGACTTCGACGACCAGTCCTCCGGGCCGCGCGATGAGCAGCGGCAGCAGATGGTGCGCAGTGATCAAGTGCGTTTCGATGCCGAGATGGAGAATGCGCAGGCCCGCGTCGAGGTCGAGCTTCCAGATCGGAGTGTTCCACTGCGCCGGTCCGCCCTTCAGCACCTCCGCTCCCCAGATGTCGTTGACCAGGATGTCGATCGCGCCGTGATCCGCGCTGATCTTCTGAGCCAGCTGCTGCACGTGCGCCGCGTCGAGGTGATCGACGGCGACAGCGATGCCCTCGCCCCCGAGGTGGGTGACCAGCTCGGCAGTCTCTTCGATCGTCTCCGGTCGGTCGTAGTCGCTGCGCAGTGTCCGCGTGCGGCTGCTGCGACCGGTGCAGATCACGGTTGCGCCGGCCTCTCCCAGTGCCGCGGCGATGCCTCGGCCGGCGCCTCGCGTCGCACCGGCAACGACGGCAACGCGCCCACGCAGCACGTCATGATCAAGTTGCCAAGGCATGAATCGACGCTACTCGTCGATCACAGCCGAACGCGCTCGCTCCTCGGGTCGTACCACGGTTCGAGGGACGCGCGAGCAGGGATCCGCTCGCCGGCAACCTCGATCTCGTAGCGGCCGCTCATCACATAGTCGCGATCGGCGAACGCACCGGGCGCGGCGGCGACCCACCCCATCCCCAGCGACGCATCGATCGTGTGCCCGTACATACCGGACGTGATCGCACCGACGATGATCCCGTCCCGCCAGATGGGCTCGTTGTGATACAGCAACGTCTCGGGATCGGCGAGGGCGAACTGAGTCAGTCGCTTGCAGACCCCGCGCCGCTTCTGATCGACGAGCGCGTCGCGGCCGATGAATCCGCCTGGCTTGTCCCACGCGACGACGAAGCCGAGTCCCGCCTCGAGCGGCGTCTCGTCGGTGGTGATGTCGTGGCCCCAGTGCCGATAGCCCTTCTCCATGCGCAGCGAGTTCAGGGCGTGGTAGCCGCACAGCTTGAGGTCGACTGTCTGCCCGACCGACATCAGGGCGTCGAAGACGCTCGTCGTGAACTCGGTCGGGATGTACAGCTCCCAGCCGAGCTCGCCGACGTACGTCACGCGACTGGCGCGGACACGGGCGTAGGCGATGTCGACCAGTTGCGACGTTCCGAACGGGAACGCCTCGTTCGACAGATCGGCATCAGTCAACATCCGCAGCAACGCCCGCGACCGCGGGCCCATCACGCTCAGCACCGAGTAGGCGGAGGTCACATCGGTGACGGTGACTCTCGCCTCGGCAGCGATGTGATCGCGGAGATACGTGAGATCGCGAACCTGTGTGGCCGCGGCGGTGACGACGAAGTAGCGATCGCGCGCCTCGCGGGTCACGGTCAGGTCGGCCTCGATGCCGCCACGCTCGTTCAGCCATTGGGTGTAGGCGATCTTGCCGATCGGGCCGGAGACGTCGTTGGCGCAGATCTTGTTGAGCGCCGTCTCCGCGTCGGGCCCCTGGACGATGAACTTGCCGAACGAGGAGAGGTCGAAGACGCCGACGTCGTTGCGGACGGCGTGGTGCTCGGCGGCCGAGTGCTCGAACCAGTTCTGCTTGCGGTAGCTGTACTCGTAGACCGGTTCGACGTCTGCGGGCGCGAACCAGTTGGCGCGCTCCCATCCGGCGACCTCACCGAAGCAGGCGCGGCGCGAGGCCAGCCGGTCGTGCAACGCCGAACGACGCACTCCTCGCGCTGTTGTCGGTTGCAGGTACGGCCAGTGCATCGCGTACAGCAAGCCCAGCGCCTCGACCGTTCGGTCGTGCAGATAGGTGGGCACGCGCTGGAAGGGCATCATCCGGCGGACGTCGACGTCCCAGAGGTCCATCGGGGCGTGCCCGTCGATGATCCAGTCGGCGAGCACCTTGCCGGCGCCGCCCGACGACTGGATCCCGATCGAGTTGAAGCCGCACGCCATGAACAACCCCTTGACGTCGGGCGACTCGCCGAGCAGGTAGCGATCGTCGGGCGTGAACGCCTCCGGGCCGTTGAAGAAGAGGCGGATCCCGGTCGAGGCGAGCACCGGCATGCGCCGCGTCGCCGCCTCGAACAGCGGGGCGATGTGGTCGAAGTCTTCAGGCAACGTGTCGAAGCAGAACGACTCGGGGATGCCTTTCATCCCCCACGGTTTTGCCACCGGCTCGAACCAGCCGACGAGCAACTTG
>DATBKA010000104.1:0-2133 GCA_036556105.1 Ilumatobacteraceae bacterium
CCCCGGTCGTGGCCGTCGAGCCCCGGCTTGGCGACCACCACGCGATAGGTGCGGTTCACGAAGTACGCACCCTACGACCACCGCCTCAGTTGGCTCCAATCGCCGTCGACCGGCACACTTTGAGCGTGCGTCGCCCACAACTCCGGTCCCCGCTGGCTCGCGCAGTCGTTCCGGTGGCGGGAGGGATCGCCTTCTTCGCCGTGGTGGCCTTGATCCTGTGGGGCATCGCCGCGCTCGTCTCGCGCAACGGCAGTTCGGCGACGGCCAACCTCGCCAGCGATGTGTTCCGCCCCGGGTCGGTCGAGCGGTACGCGGCGATCATCGACGAGGATGGACCGGTGCTGTTCCCGGACCTGTTGGGAACGGATGGCGACAAGTCGGTCGTGCTCGACCACACCGGCACCGATCCGATGCACAACTGGTACATCTACCTCGGCCATCCGGCGGACCGACCGATCAGTTGCAAGGTCGAGCAGGTGCAGCACACGAGCCGGTTCACCGACTGCGAAGGGCGCACGATCGAGGTCGACCAGTTGGCCCTGCCGCCGCGCGGCATCGCCCCGGTCGTCAGCTCCGACGGGATCCTGACCCTCGACCTCACCGCTGATTGAACCGAGTGTTTCAAGGTGGACAGGGTGCCTTGAAACACTCGGGTGGATTCAGACGAGCTCGCTGGACCGCTCGACCAGGCGGGCGGCGAACTCCTCGGTGTGCTGCGGCAGCTTGGCGCGATGCAACGCCACCCCGCCGAGGACCTCGGCATCGAGCGAATCGAGCACCTTGGTCATCTTCTGCAGCGACGACCCGGGATTCAGCGCGTAGGTCAGGAACGCCGCCGCCATCTTGCCCTTCATCACCGGCAGCTTGGCCAGCTCACCGAGCGCCCACGGCGTCTGGCCGACGATGAACAGGCCGTGCACCCAGGTGCCGACGAGGACGAGATCGGCGGCTTGCACCGAGGCGTAGTCAGGTTGGCGAACCCTCGACAAGCCAGTGATCGTCCAGCCGACCTGTTGCAGCTGATCGGCGATCAGCTCGCCCGCCTTCCACGTGTGACCAGTGAGGCTCTCGACGAGGATCGCTGCTTTCATGGCGCCATTCAAGCACGACCGGCGACAGCCGCCGCTGCTGCCGCGAGATGGGCACGCGCCGCGCGCCCGGCGCGGACCTTGCGCGTCACGGTGAGCACGGCGAGGCACAGCATCGCGGTGATGATGGTGCACAGGATGACGATCACCTTGAGGGGCAACGTTCGCGTGCCGACGAAGATGTAGACGTCGGGAACGACATAGGCGACGAGTGAAACGACACCCCACTTCATGGCGAGGCGATAGCGATCGTCGATGAAGCCGAGCACCATGCGCGGCGTGGTGACGGCATCGATGGTCGAGCAGACGAGATCGATGCACAGGTAGATCCACGGGTTGAAGCCGTAGTCGCCGAGCGCCGCCCAGATGATGATGGTGCGGATGATCGACCAAGCGATGACGACCGCCGCCCACACTCGGGTCATCATCTGTCGCTTGCGCAGCCGCTCCGCTGTGTGTTGGATGACCATCAGATCTGTCACAGCTTCTTCAGCGGAGCCCACGCCAGGGAGAGGTGCTTGGTGCCGGACTCGCGGAAGCGGATCGTCGCCTCGGCCTTGTCGTCGCGCCCGCGGATGTCGATGATCACGCCCTCACCGAACGCCGGGTGCTCGACGTCGTCGCCGACGCGCAACCCGATCGTCTGCGCGTTGGACGGTGTCGGCGCCTTGGGACGTTGCCCCGCCGACAGCGCCGCGGCGACCACCCGCTCGCGATGTTCCTCGTTGCGTTCCTCGAGCCGATCGGCGCGCCGGTACGGGCCGGGAGCCGACCATTCGTCCCGGTTGCGATAGCTCTGCCTGCCGTACGAGCTGCGCCCGCTGACGGCACCGACTTGCTCGATCAGCTCAGCGGGGATCTCGTCGATGAATCGCGACGGAGGGTTGTAGTTGGTGCTGCCGAACAGCTGGCGGCTCCAGGCATGTGCCAGGTGCAGCTTCTGCTGGGCGCGGGTGATGCCCACATAGGCGAGGCGCCGCTCCTCCTCCAGCTCGACCGGCTCGGTGAGCGCCCTGCTGTGCGGGAACACTCCCTCCTCCATCCC
>DATBKA010000105.1:0-10119 GCA_036556105.1 Ilumatobacteraceae bacterium
TCACATGATGACGATATCGAACTGACGTTCGATGTTCAAGAGCGTCGTTTACGAGATGGCGACTCCGGTGATGGTGACGGGCGAATGGAGCGTGTAGTCGAGCTCGTCGGCTTGCGACACGCCTGGCGGGGTGAGCACATCCATCACCTTGGGCACCGAACCGGGGTTGACCGTGCAGTGCGGATCGGCACTCGCCGTGGCGCACACGCCGAAGGCGAAGTCCTGCGGCGTGGCCGCGAACGAGCGGGCCTGGTCGGGGCTGAACCCGTCCTGGCCGGTCTCCACCACCGTGAAGATCCAGCCCGGCCCGGGCTGACCCAGCGCCGCCTTCGGAACGCTGAACGTGATGAATCGCGACAGCGCGTTGGCGCGGATGCTCACGGTCCCGAGCGTCGTACCGCTGGCGTTCTCGAACCGCTGACCGAAGCCCTGCACTTGGATCAAGGTGCTCCAGGCGGCCTCCGGCGCGATCTGGAAGTTGCGCAGCGGGTGCGACGGAGCCGTCGACGTCGCCGCCGCGGCAGGATCATGCACGTACACGTCGATCAGTTGCGCGCCGAGCGGGCTTCCGAACGTCGGCGACTGGTCACGGTTCTGGACGCGGAAGATGATGTTCGTGCCGTCGTCGAACACTTGGAAGCGCTGCATGTCCCACGCGCCCGAGTGGAAGTCGACGAACGTTGCGTAGGCGTAGTTGCCGGGCCCGTTGTCGTCGCCGTCGGGGTCGGTGACGTCGAGCAGCGCGGTGCCCGGCACGAAGTCGAACACGATCGTGCGCGTCGCGTGCGCGGTGGCACCGGTGGGGCTGGTCGCGGTGACGTTGACCACGCTGACACCGCCCGTGATCGGCACGTCGACGGCGAACGAGCCGTCCCCCGCGGCAACGGTCGACGCAGTGGTCGCGGCCATGTTCGCGTCGGTGTTGTTGACCAGGACGTCGATCTGGTTCCCCGGCTCCGACGTGCCGCTGACGGTCAACGGCGATCCGGACACGGCGGTGTTGTTCACCGGAGCGGTGACATCGAGCGTCGTCTGCCCCTGCTGGTGGTCGAGGTAACGGGCGACCGTGTTCGACGGTTGGTCGAGCAGGCGACCGGCGCGCAGGTCGGCGGCCAGGCGCACGAACGATCCCGCCGACCAGACGAGCGGTGACGCCGACCCGGCAGGCTTGCCGTTGTCGAAGCCGATCGAGGCGAGCGTGGGATCGGTGCCGTATGGCGAGGCCGCCAGGTCCGGGAACTCCCAGCTCTGCTCGGCGATCAGGCCCACGCCCGACGAGAACCGAGCCATCGCGTCGAGCAGCGACGCGGCCGTTGCCGTGTCACCGACCTGCAACGAGTGCTCGGCACGCTCGGCCGTGAGCGCCGGCCAGAGGTGGCCGGTGCCCTTGCCCGACGGGGCCCACGGCGCACCGGTGACACCGTCGTCGCCGTAGCCGTCACCGTTGTAGCGGTGCCACCCCGGCCCGCTCGCCGTGTCGCTCTTGATCGTCGCGTCGACGACCGTCAGCGAGTTGGCGATGTCGTCGTCGTCGGCGGCGAGCAACCCGAGGCGGGTGTACTCGAGGAAGCCGGCGTCGATCACGTCTCGCTGGTCGAGCGTCGGGCCGCCGTTGCCGACGTTGTAGGTCACTGCCGCGTTGGGATCGCCGTTCTTCGACAAGCGGATGAAGTAGGGAGTCGGAGACTTCGATCCGTTCGTGGTCAACGTCCACGACCTGATCGAGCGCTGGTAGTCGTCGGCGACGGCGCGCCACACCCGCGCCGAAGCAGCGTCACCGTTGACGTCGGCAAGGTGCGCGGCGGCGAGCAGGCCGGCCACCTCGGCGGCGATCGTCGAGGGCGAGAAACCCGATTGCTCCTCCCAGCGTTCCGCACCGAACGACGGGCCTCGAGCGACGACGAAGTTGGCGGCGGGCTTGATGTGCTGCTCGTACAAGGCTGGGTCCGTCATTCCCAACTGATCGGCCATCAGGATCGGATAGGCGACCTCGTCGAGTTGGGTGCCGAAGGAGTCAGGTGCTGTCTTGCCGTTGACCAACGAGTTGCGCGGCATCGACCCGTCAGCCTGCTGCTGCCGCTCGAACAGGAACAACGTCGCGTCTCGGGCTGTCTGTCTGTCGCCGGCCGCCATCAGCCCGGTCCACGCCTCGTAGAGGTCGCGCGAGAACACCTCTCGGTATGAGCCGAAGTAGGTGTTCAACGGGTCGCCGGCCGACACGGCCTGACCCCACGGCGACGACAGGCCGGCGACGATCGCTCCCGGGAACGTCTTGTCCTCGGCGGCTTTGACGACGTTGATGCTGAGGTAGTACTCGCGTTGAAGCTCGCGCACGCGGCTGCGGCTGAGGCCGGGCAGGCTGCGCGGCGGGGCGTTGAGCTTGTCGTCGTACCGTTGCCAGCCGTCTTCGTAGCGGTCGCGGGTCGAGTCGAAGCTGCGCCGCAACGACGCTTCAGCCGTGGAGACGGCGGCGGATTGCGTCGGACCGAAACCGAGGGCGAGGGTGACCGGCCGCCCTCCGTGACCCGTGTTCACCTCGGCGACTTGGACCACGTTGCCGGACGCGGCGGAATCATTCACCGTGCTTAGGGCGCGGCCGGTGTCGAGTTGGGTCAGGCCGTCGCTCGGCGCGCCGACATAGCCGCTGGTCACCGCGGCGAACGGCCCGTCGAGCGCTGCAAAGACCGGCTGCGCGTAGTCGCGGTTGGCGGCGTTCGTGACCGTGTTCGTGTCGTAGGCAACAGCGATCGGATGGCCGGTCGAGTTGTCGGTGACGGCCGAGTCGGCGCCACCGTTGCCGGTGCCACCTCCGCCGTTGCCGTTGATCGTCGGGTCGAAGCGAACGTAGAGCTTCAAGTTGCGAGCCTCACGGCCGGGCCGGGCGAGGAGGCGGACGTTCATCAGCAGGGTGTGGCGGGCAGGATCAGTGACGTAATCCGTGACGACTCGGTATTTGCCGTTGCGAGCCACGCTGGTGACGCGGCACGACATCCCGCTGTCGTCGAGGGCGCTCGCCGACGAGACCATGTCGCGCATCTGCAGATCGGTGAACGTCGAGCCGTCGGTGACGATGTACTGCAGCGTCTCCACGTTCGTGGTGTCGATCGTCGGGTAGTACACGTCGCTCAGCGCGCCGCCGGCAACCGTGAACCACACCTTCGACGCCGTCGTGCGCGACGTGCCGAGGCAGTCCTTGCGGGCCAGGTCGAAGTGCGACAGCGCGCCCGGCCCGTCGGTGGCCGGGGCAGCCGCAGCGGAAGCCGCCGGCAAGATCGGGAGCACGGGCAGGCCCAGACCGAGCAACGCAATTGCGGCGACAGTGGATACACGGCGACGTGAAGAACTCATCGTTTCCCCTTGCTGACGGTCAGGACTTGAAGCTCAGTTCCGCTCGCCCGTGTTCGGTCATCATGGGTCGGTGGTCTGGGCCTGTCAACTCACCCACCAACTGCCATGCTGGAGGCATGGTCCACGGCGCGGACGCGGTTCCGGTGATCGACCTGCACGATCACGACGCGGCGACGCGTATCGCTGCGGCCTGTGAGCGCAGCGGCTTTCTGGTGATCACCAATCACGACGTCGACGACGACGTGGTCGGGCGCGCTTGGGAGGTGGCCACGAAGTTCTTCGATCTCCCCCTCGAACACAAGATGTCGGTGGCGATGCCCTACCCGGGGTACCCATATGGGTACGCGCCGCTGCAAGGTGAGCGATTGGCAGCGTCACTGGGCGCGGAGACACCGCCCGACCTCAAGGAGACGTTCTCGATGGGCCCGCCGTCGAGCCCGTTCGAGCGCGGCGAAGCGTGCGCAGACCCTGCCGAGGCGTTCGTGTACGAACCGACGCCGTGGCCGGCCGCGTTGCCGGAGTTCCAAACGGCGATGCAGGCCTACTACTCAGCACAGGCCGAACTGGTGTCGCGGATCATGAGGCTGTTCGCCGTCGCTCTCGACCTGTCCGACGACTTCTTCGAGACCCGCATCGACCGGCACACGAGCGCGCTGCGCGTGCTCAACTACCCCGCTCTGACTCGACCGCCGGCAGCAGGGCAGCTCCGCGCCGGTGCGCACACCGATTACGGCACGTTGACCGTGTTGAAAGCCGACGACTCGCCAGGTGGGCTGGAGGTGCTGGTCGACGAGCGCTGGTTCGCCGTTCCGTTGGTCGAGGGCTCGTTCATCGTCAACCTCGGTGACGCGATGGCGCGATGGACGAACGACCGCTGGCGTTCGACGTTGCATCGCGTGGTCGTACCCCCGGCGGAGGTCGCGGCAACGGCACGACGACAGTCGATCGCCTTCTTCCACAACGCCAACTGGGATGCCGTGATCGAATGCATCCCGAGCTGCCTGGCACCGGGCGACTCACCCCGCTACGCGCCCGTGACCGCCGGCCAGCACCTGATGTCGAAGTTCCAAGCGACCCAGCACTGACGGGGTCGATGACGACGGGGCGATGCGGCCATCGGCGTCGGGAAGCCAGATCGTGGCTCGCCCTGGTCGGGGAACGCGCCGCCCTGCCAGTTCGACGTCGACTTGGCGGCCTGTCGCCACACCATGGCCGTCGCCGAGCCCGACCCACTGATCGTGATCGGCGGTCAGTTGCAGGTCGGCACCAAGTGCCGGGACCCCGACCGTGAGCAGCACGGCGCCACGCGATTGCACTCGGGCCTGGAGCCGGCGGACGGCACCTGGTGCCAGCCGGCTGACGCGCGGCCCGACGAGCACGACGTCGAACCCGTCGATCATTGCCGCCAGCACATCGATCCACGACGGGTCCCCCGTCACCATCACCAAACGCTCGAGCGCCAGGCCCATGTCGGCCGCAGCACGCATGCCGAGCTCGGGCAAGCCGGCCACACCGACCCAGGCCCCCTGGCGCGAAGGCGCAGCGGCGAGGGCCAGGGCCAGCGACACACCGGAACGACCGTTGCAGGCGACAGTCGTGCCACGCTGGATCGTGGGGAGCAGCTCGACCAGCGCTTCGTGGACAGGCAGCGTGCGTTCGCTGGCGGCAACAGCTGTCAGGGTGGGGAAACGTTCAGCGAGTGTCGGCACTCACCGAAGAATATCGAACAGGTGTTCGTTCTTCAACCCGTTCCAGCTCGGCGATCTCGTCCTCCGGAACCTCGCCGATCGCATACACCGCATCGAGGTCGTCCGACGGCATCGGTCGGGCGATCAGGAACCCCTGCGCGTAGTGACAATGCAAGGCACGGAGCATGTCGAGCTGACCCGGCTCCTCGATGCCCTCCCCGACCGTCTCCATCCCGAGGTTGGCGGCCATCTCGATCAGCCCGCTCAACACGGTCGAGTCGTTCTCCAGGCTGCTGACCACGAAGCTGCGATCGAGCTTGACGATGTCGACGGGGAAGGCGCGCAGGTGCCGCAGCGATGCATACCCGGCACCGAAGTCGTCGAGGGCGATGCGGACTCCATGGGTGCGCAGCTCACACAACGTCACGGCCGCCGCGTCGAGGTCGCTGATCACCGACGACTCGGTCAGTTCGAGGATCAAGCGCGTCGGGTCGAGGCCGGCGCTCTCGACGGCGCCCAGCACATCGTCGACAAGGCTGGCGTCGCGCAGCTGAACCGCAGACACGTTGACGGCGATGTGCAGTCCGTCGGGTCGCGGATCGAGCTCGACGGCGCGCCGGCACGCTTCCATCAACACCCACCGACCGAGCGGGATGATCAGCTCGGTCTCTTCGGCGAGCGGGATGAACGACATCGGATCGACGCGCCCGCGGCGCGGATGCTCCCAGCGCACCAGCGCCTCGACACCCACGGGGCGACCGGTGGAGATCTCGATGATCGGTTGGTACTGCAGCACGAACTCGTTGCGGGCCAGCGCCTCGGCCAGCTCGGCACGCATCTCCAGGCGATCGATGACGTCCTGGCGCATGCCGGGTTGGAACACCTCGTGGTGGCCCTTGCCGGATCGCTTGGCGATGTACATGGCGATGTCGGCATCGCGCAGCAACGCTTCGACGGAGCTGTCGTAGCCACTGTGGGCGAGCCCGACCGACACGTTGGAGTGGACGGTGTGCCCGCCAGGCAGCACGATCGGCTGACGGACCGCAGCGAGGGCACGCGTGGCGATGGCCGCACCCGCGGAGACGTCGTTGTCGACGACGAGCATGGCGAACTCGTCGCCCCCGAGGCGAGCCACCGCGTCGCCGGGGCGAACGATGTTCGCCAGCCGCTTGCCGACCACCTGCAGCACGGCGTCGCCGGCCGGATGACCGAGGCTGTCGTTGACCAGCTTGAAGTCATCGAGGTCGAGGCACAGCACGGCGACTGACTCGCCGTTGCCCAGCGTCCGCTCCACCTGCTCGCTGAACAGCGTGCGGTTGCCGAGCCCGGTGAGGGCATCGTGGGTTGCTTCGTGTAGCAACAGCGTGCGGCTGGACTCCAGCTCGCGGGCCATGGCCACCAGCCGCAACACGACGAGGCCGAACAGCACCACTGTTCCACCGAGCAGCACCGGGAGCTGCAGGCTGGCGCCGGCGATCGAGCGCGCCCCGATCGTGATCGGCGCGGCGATCGTCACCAGGGACAGCATCACGATGCGCCGCCCCGACAGACGCGGCGTGGCGTTCTCCGGGGGTGCGGCGATCTCGTCGATCTTCGGGTGCAGCAGTACGGCGACGAGCAACACGTAGCTGATCCACCATCCGAAGTCGACAGGATCCCGCTCCGAGTACGAGCCGTACATCGATTGGTACAGGTAGCCCAGGTCGGCGGCGAGCAGCGCGACCAAGGCCGTGGCGACGATCCAATACGGCGCCTGGCGGCGCACCTGGCGAACTGCCAACTGCGCGCAGATGGCCATCAACAGCAGGTCGCCCGTGGGATAGGCGACGCTGACGAGTCGCTCGAAGACTGGCAAGGAGGTGTCGAGGGCGGTCGGCCCGGCAAAGAAGACCCAGATCAGCATGCCGGTGCTGGTGGCGACGATGAACCCGTCGATCACGCCGCCGACATCTCTCGACGCGCCCTGCGAGCGGAGCAGCATCAGCAACCCGGCCGCGGTGAACGGGTAGCCGGCGACGTAGAAGACGTCACCGATGTTCGGATAGGCGTCACTTTCGAACACGTGCTCGATGACCGAGAAGCACACGTCGCCGAGCACGAACAGGGCCTGACCGACGATGATCGTCGTCCATGCCGCGCTGTGCTTCTCCAATCGCGATGCCTTGACGAACCCGTATCCGAGCATGGCGATCGCGACCACATCCCAATACATCGAGGCGGCGACCCCATGGAGCGCGAAGAAGTAGACGGCCGCTCCGAGCAGGCCGATGCCGATGAACACGGCGACGCCTCGCGACGAAGCGCCGCGGTAGTCGGAGCTATCCCGGACGGACGCTTCGTTCACAGAGGGATATCGGCGCATTCGACCCGCATCTTGAGGCACGCTGCGCCGTGAACGTCAATGTGAGGAGGTCCAGCGGGCCAGCGCGGCCGCGCTCCGCTCGCGGAGATGTTCGGGGATCAGCCGCGTGTACGCCGACTCGACCACCGTCTCGCCGCCGGCCGCGGCCGCCGCAGGTGCCGCCTCCTCGACGGGTGCGTCGAACGTCGGCATCTCCATGCCCGGCTTCCAGTACTGGTACATGTTGCGCACGAGGTCGGCCAAGCCGTCGCCGGTGTAGCCCTTGGCGATGTCGACGGAGATGATGTTGCCGTACACGTGCACCGAGTCGACCTTGCCGGTCGACAACAGCTGACGGGCGAGCACCGCCGCCGGCCGTGGCCCGACCGCGTCACCCATCGTGTTGAACCGCTCGTGGCCCATGCCGGTGAGGCTGCGATTCGTCTCCAAACGCAGCAGGCCCGGCCGCGGGCTGGGCTTCTCGACGACGGCAACCTGCTGTCCCATGGTCCCGACCCTAGTGGCCGAGCAGTCCTACGCTCACGTTTGGATGATCACGACCCACACCTTCGGCGACCCGACCGTCACGTGGATCGACGTCATCGACCCGGAAGTCGACGAGCTCGACGGACTCGCCCATCAGTACGGGTTGGCGCCCAGCACGTTCGACGAGGCGTACCGGCGCGCAGCCCGGCCGACCATGCGCCGCTATGCGGACCACGTCTACGTCGTCGCCTTCTCCGGCTCGCTGGCCGAGATCGACATGTACCTCGGCCCGACGTGGCTGATCACGGTGCGTCGTCACGACCCGGACGGGCACGAGTGGGACCCGGAGTCGTGCCTCGCCTTGCTCAGCCGGCGTGAGAGCGACGGGATGACGTCGGGCGAGCTGTTCGCAACGATCCTCGACGAGCTGATCGATGGTTACTTCGACATGACCGACGTGCTCGAGGATCGCCTCGAGCACGTTGAGGACACCATCTTCACACCCGATGTCCACACCGAGCAGCGCCTCCAGCACGACTTGTTCGACTTGCGCCGCGAGCTCCTGCAGTTGCGTCGCGCCGTGGTGCCGCTGCGTGAGGTGCTGTCGGCGATCCTCCGCCAAGAGGTGCAGTGGATCGACGGGGACGCACTCGTGATCTGTCGCGACGCGTTCGACAAGCTGTTGCGCGCCGTCGACCTCGTCGACGAGCAGCGGGAGCTCGTGGGCAACGCCGTCGACGCTCACCTCGCCGTGGTCAGCAACCAGATGAACCTGGTGATGAAGAAGCTGACGGCATGGGGCTCGATCGTCTTCGGAGCGACGCTGATCGCCGGCATCTACGGCATGAACTTCCAACACATGCCCGAGCTCGGATGGAAGCTGGGATATCCGATGGCGCTGGGGATGATGGTCGTGCTGAGTGTCGTCCTCTATCGAGTGTTCCGCCGGCGCGACTGGCTCTGACTGGGCAGCCGTTCTGCTGACGGCGGAATCGAATCGAGCCGATTCCGCCTATCGGCAGTTCCGCGCGTTACGGATCTATGTCCATAAAGGCACGGCTGGACAAGAGCGGCACGCTCCGAGCGACAGATCTGCATCCGCGAAACACCTTCTGTGTGTTCTTGGTGAGCGCATAGACAGTCGGTCTGTGCGCTCACGCTGAACACATAGAGGTGATTCGCAGACCCTCGGCCTTTGCCAAGGGACTCCATCAGGGCAATCGGCGCTAGCCAGATCGTGGGCCAGGTTGGACCCCCTAGCACACGTATGATCTCGGCTGTGCATTGTTTCATGGCGACTCGCGTTCGTTGACGGGCCGCGGTCAAACCGACCGCTTCGTCCTTCACACCACTGAACGCGCCTGTG
Organism: Ilumatobacteraceae bacterium; assembly: GCA_036556105.1. Classification (GTDB taxonomy): domain Bacteria; phylum Actinomycetota; class Acidimicrobiia; order Acidimicrobiales; family Ilumatobacteraceae; genus JAENVT01. Next base: position 9,230 of record DATBKA010000105.1, read on the forward strand.
CGCGCATTTCCATGAATGGAGAAAGCAATGCACACCACTGCAGTTCGCGTCGCCGACCCCCGCGACAACGAAATCATCGCCGCCCTCTCCATGCGGGCATGGCGTCCCGTCTTCGAATCCTTCGAAATGATCTGGGGACGGCCGCTGTTCCAACGCTTCTACCCAGACTGGTCAACACAGCAGGCCACCGCAGTCGGTGAGGCACTGAACGCCAACCCGACCTGGGTTGTCAGCGTGCACGCAACAGTCGCTGGATTCGTCAACGTGATCTTCGACTACGAGACTCTCGTTGGCGAGATTCACATGATCGCTGTCGATCCGGACTACCAACGTCGTGGCCTCGCGACGTTGCTCACTCAACACGCGACCAGCGAGATGCGATCTCGCGGGATGACACTCGCAATCGTGAAGACGGGCGGTGATCCAGGCCACGCACCAGCACGCGCTACATACGAACGGAACGGCTTCATCGCCCTACCGCAGGTGCTCTACTCGACCCTCCTGTGACCTTGCTGGACGGCTGAGCTGGAAGCGCAGATCTGCCGCTCTGCTCGCTGGACAGCCGATGCGGGATCGGGCATTCGGAGCGCGAGCGTTGTGCGCGCTGCGGTTCCCTGGCTAGGCATCTTCGGCCCGCGACCACGTTGCGTAGGCTCCGCGCATGAGCGACGAGATGACGTACGGGCGCTTGGGTCGCTCCGGTCTGTTGGTCAGCCGAATCGGGCTCGGGACGATGAGCTTCGGTTACACGTCGGACGAATCGAGCAGCTGCGAGGTGATGGACACCGCGATCGAGGCGGGGATCAACTTGTTCGACACGGCCGACGTGTACGGCGGTCCGCAGTCGCCGGATATGGAGAAGGGTTACGGCATCTCTGAGGAGATCATCG
>DATBKA010000106.1:0-10074 GCA_036556105.1 Ilumatobacteraceae bacterium
CGTTGCGGTCGAACCTGGCGAAGCCTTCCTGCTGAAACCCGTTGACGTCGGTGGTCAGCGGATATCCAGCCTGCTGGACCGCCTCGAAGAACGCACCGAACAGCGGGTTGGTCGCCGGTCCGCGTTCGAGCTCCAGCGGCCCGTCGTGACCGCGGTACTCGTCGGCCTCGTCGGCGGCGAGGCAGTTCTCCATCCTCTTGAAGTAGGGGAGGCAGTGGGCATAGTCCCACGTGCCCAGGCCCGGATCGGCAGCCCAGCGCTGGTAGTCGAGCGGATTGCCGCGCTGGAAGATCATGCCGTTGATGCTGCTCGACCCGCCGAGCACCTTGCCCCGGGCGTGGTAGATCCGTCGTCCGTTCATGAACGGCTCCGGCTCGCTCTCGTACTTCCAGTCGTAGAACTTGCTGCCGATCGGGAACGTCAGCGCGGCCGGCATGTGGATGAAGACGTCCCACTTGTAGTCGGGTCGCCCGGCTTCGAGGACGAGCACGCGCGTCGACGGATCGGCGCTCAACCGGTTGGCGAGAGCCGACCCGGCCGAGCCGCCGCCGACGATCACGTAGTCGTAGGCGCTGACATCACGGCTCACAGTTGCACCCGCTTGGCGGCGGCAGCGACGAGGTGACCGACTTCGTCGGCGCCGGCCTCGCCCGGGAAGCGGTACGCCGGGCCATGGGCGTGGATGGCGGCGACGACACGATCGGACGAATCGCGAATCGGCGCGGCGACCGAGTTCAAGCCGTCGAGGAACTCCTCGACCGCCCAGGCATACCCCTTCTGGGCGACCTCGGCGATACGCACCCGGATCGCCGCGGCGTCGGTCAAGGTGCCGCGTGCCAGCCGCTCGAGCGGTTGGGCGAGGTAGCGCTCGGCGTCGATCGCCCCGAACGCCAGCAGCACCTGCCCGGACGAGACGGTGTGCGCCGGCACTCGTTCGCCTGTCCAATCCCGGCTCTGCACCTGATTGGGAGAGTCGACCTGATCGAGGTAGAGCACGTCGAACCCGTCGGCGATCGACAGCCCGGCCGCCTCGCCGGTCGCCTTGGCCAGGTCGTGCAGATGTGGGCGTACGGCGGCGATCAACGTCCGCCCGGGCAAGGCCGCGGCGGCGATCTCCGTCACCCCTGCCCCGATGCGGTAGCTGCCGCCGGGGCCCATCTGCTCGACCATGCCGAGGTCCTCGAGCGTCGACAGCAGCCGCGACACGGTGCTCTTCGGCAGGTTGACGCGCTCGGCGACATCGGTGACGCCCGCCGGCCCACCCGACAAGCAACGCAGCACGGCGAAGGCCCGCTCGACTGACTGCACCGAGCTCATGAGGAGGACATCAGTACTCGGCCATCAACCGGGGAACGCACCTTGCATGCGCGCCGCCTCGAGTGTGTTCTGCAGCAGGCAGGCGATCGTCATCGGGCCGGTGCCCCCGGGCATCGGCGTGATGGCGCCGGCGATCTCGGACACCGGGTCGAAGTCGACGTCGCCGACGATGCCCGATTCGGTGCGCGACACACCGACGTCGATGACGGTCGCGCCGGGCTTGACGTGCGCGGCCGTGATCATCCGCGCCTGGCCGGCGGCGGCGACGATGATGTCGGCTTCGCGGCACACCGCATCGAGGTCGTTGGTGCGCGAGTGGGCCAGGGTCACGGTGGCATCGGTGCCCTTGCGACCGAGCAGCAGCACCATCGGCAAGCCGACGAGCGTGGAGCGACCGACGACAACGGCGCGCTTGCCGGCGATAGGGATCTCGTAGCGCTGCAGCAGTCGCATCACACCGAGCGGCGTGCAGCCGACGTGACCGCGCTGGCCACGCACCAACCGGCCCATCGACGCTTCCGTCAGGCCATCGACGTCTTTCTCCGGCGGGATCAGGCGCAGCACCGGCTCGGGGTCGAGGCCGTCGGGCAGTGGCAGTTGGCAGAGGATGCCGTGGACTGCGGGGTCAACGGCCAGCGCGCCGATCGTGTCCTCCAGCTCCGCTTGGCTGACCGAGCCGTCGACCGCGACATGACGCGATTGCATGCCGGCCTCACCGGCCTTCTTCTGCTTGCTGCGCACGTAGATCTGGCTCGGCTTGTCGTCGCCGACCAGCACCGTTGCCAGGCACACGGGTGGCGAGCCCGCTGCCTCGATCTCGGCGCGCAGCTCGGCGACGATGTCGTCGCGCAGCCGCGCCCCATCCATCAGCACTGCGGTCATGGCTCCACCTTCACGACAGGCCGACGATCTCGCCGTGCTCGTCGAAGTCGATCTTCGAGGCCGCGGGCGCCGAGCCGAGACCGGGCATCGTCGTCATGTCGCCGCAGATCGGATAGATGAAGCCGGCCCCGACGGAGGCGCGCACCTCGCGCACGTTGAGCGTGTGCCCAGTCGGCGCGCCTTTCAGCGTGGCGTCACCGCTGATCGACAAGTGCGTCTTGGCGATGCAGACCGGCAGGCCACCGAACCCGTTCTTCTCGTACCGGGCCAGCTGCGTGTTCGCCGCGGCCGTGTAGGTCACGTTGCCGGCCCCGTAGATCTTCGTGGCGACTGCCTCGATCTTCTCCTTGAGGCTCGCCTCGGACGGGTAGCAGTAGGTGAACGTGGACGGCTCCTCGCACGCTTCGACGACGGCTTGGGCGAGGTCGGTGGCGCCTTTGCCGCCGTCGGCGAAGTGAGTGCACACCGCAGCACGCGCCCCGACCGACTCGGCGATCTCGCGGATCGCCGCGTGCTCGGAGTCGAAGTCGCTGGGGAAGGCGTTGATCGCGACGACGGGCGAGACGCCGTGGACCTTCACGTTCTCGATCTGCTTGATGAGGTTGGCGGCACCGGCGCGCACGTCGTCGGGGTTCTCGGCGAGCAGCTCCGGCGGCAGCGGCTTGCCGGCGACGATCTTGAACTTCCCACTGTGCGCCTTGAGGGCGCGCACGGTGGCGACGAGCACCGCCGCATCGGGTGTCATCCCCGAGTTGCGGCACTTGATGTTGAAGAACCGCTCGGCGCCCATGTCGGCGCCGAACCCGGCCTCGGTGATGAGGTAGTCGCCGGTGTGCACGCCGATCAGGTCACCGATGATCGACGAGTTGCCGTGGGCGATGTTCCCGAACGGGCCGGCGTGGACGATCACGGGCGTGTGCTCGAGCGTCTGCAGCAGGTTCGGCTTCAACGCCTCGCGCATGATCACCGCCATCGAGCCTGCCGCCTTCAACTGCTCGGCTGTCACCGGCTCGCCGGCGCTGTTGTAGCCGACGACGATGCGTCCGAGCCGGGTGCGCAGATCTTCCGGAGAGGTGGCCAGGGCGAGGATCGCCATGACCTCCGACGCGGCGGTGATGTCGAAGCCCGTTTGGCGGGGCACTCCGTCGGCCTTGCCACCGAGACCGATGACGATGTTGCGCAAGGCACGGTCGTTGACGTCGAGGACGCGTCGCCAGGTGATGTTGTGCAGATCGAGGTCGAGCTCGTTGCCCTGGTGCAAGTGGTTGTCGACCATCGCCGACAACAGGTTGTGGGCCGCGGTGACGGCGTGAAAGTCGCCCGTGAGGTGCAGGTTGAGCAGCTCCATCGGGATCACCTGGCTGTAGCCGCCACCGGCGGCGCCACCCTTGATGCCGAACGTCGGGCCCATCGACGGCTGGCGCAGGCTGATCGTCGCCCGTTTGCCGATGTGCTTCATCGCCATGCCGAGCCCGACCGTGGTCGTCGTCTTGCCTTCGCCCAGCGGTGTCGGCGTGATCGCCGTGACCACTACATAGCGGGCCTTGGGCCGATCGGCGAGCTCCTCGATCGCTTCCAGGCGGATCTTGGCCAGCTCGTCGCCGTGCGCTTCGAGAAGATGCGGGCCGATCCCCATCTGGGCGGCGATCTCGGTGAGCGGCTGCAAGGTCGCAGCCCGAGCGATCTCAAGGTCGGTAGGGAACGCCACGCGTCGGCTCCTTCACTCCAAGTTCCGTATCCCGGAACGGGTCCACGATGCGGAATGCTACACCGTGGGCGCGACCTGGCTGCCACCGAAGGCCTGCCGCGTCGGGGTCACCTCGATGCGGGTCACGTCGACGTGATCGGGCATCGACAAGGCGACGCCGACGAGCCGGCCGATGTCGTCGGGCTGCAAGGCAGCGGCAGTCGAGTAGAGCGCGGCGACGGCGGCCTCGTGGCCGCCCAACGCCGAGTCGTAGAGGTTCGTTTCCACCCGACCGGGGGTCAGCACGGTGACGCGGACGTCGCTGCCGTGCAGGTCGAGCCGCAGCCCGTCGGCGAACGCCTGGAGTGCCGCCTTGGTCGCCGAGTAGACGGCCGAGTTGGCGGTCGGTCGCGATCCGGCGATCGAACCGGTGAAGACGATGTGGCCGCATTGACGGGCGACCATCCCGGGCAGGAGGGCGAGCGTCGCATGTACGGCTGCACGCAGGTTGATGTCGATCAGCGCGTCGGCCACAGCGGTCGTCGAGGCCTGCGCCGGCTGGAGGTCGCCGATGATCCCGGCGTTGTTGACGAGCACATCGATGTCGCCGCCGATCTCGTCGAGCGCGGCCGCCAACGCGGTCGTGTCGCGCATGTCGACGGCGTGCGTGGTGACCCCGTCGAACGATCGCAGCGCGTCGAGATCGTCGTCCGGGAGGGCGAGCGCGTGCACCGCCATGCCCGAGCGGACGAGCTCGGCGACGACGGCTCGTCCGATGCCTCCGGACGCGCCGGTCACGACTGCGCTGCGGTAGCGGGTCACAGGTCTTTGCACAGACGCAGTGCGTCGTACACGGCCGCGTGGATGTTGCGCCCGGCGACCGCGTCGCCGATGCGGAACAACTGGTAGCCGTCGAGGGGGAGCGGCTGCGGTCGACCGGCCATGAGCGCTTCGTAGTCGACTTCTCCGGCATTGCCGGAGCCTTTGACGAGCGCGTGGTACAGCTCGTCGTTGGCGAGCACCCCATGGTCGACCACGACCGCGTCGACGACTCGCGTGTGTCGCACCGGCGAGTGGTCGCTGCCGACCTCGACGACAAGCTTGCCGGAGTCGCGGCGAACGGTGCGCACCCGCTGGTTGAGGCTGATGCGCGTGTCGGTCTCGTTGAATGCCCGCGCGTACGGCACCATGTTCAGACCACCGACGTCGACCCCGACGGTGCGCTCCGGTGTGACGATCTCGAGGCGGGCTCCGGACCGGCACAGCATCTCCGCCGTCGTCATCGCCGAGTGCGTGCCGTCGTCGTCGTACAGGAGCACGTCGCCGCTGAGGCGGGCATCGCCACCGACCACGTCCCACGCCGAGACGACGAGATCGTCGCCCGCCTCGAGCTCCGGGTTCTGCGGCAGACCGCCGGTGGCGACGATCACCACGTCGGGTTGCAGGTCGCCGACGACGTGCTCGTCGGCGTAGGTGTCGAGGCGGACGTCGACGCCGAGCCGGGCCAGCTCCGCATCCCGCCATTCGATGATGCCCAGCAGGTCCTTGCGTCGCGGGTTGCGAGCCGCCAACCGCACCTGCCCGCCGGTCCACGGCATCACCTCGAGCAGGACGACGTCGTGCCCGCGTTCGCCGCACACTCGCGCCGCCTCCAGCCCGGCTGGGCCGCCGCCGATGATGACCACTCTGCGGCGTGTCGCCGCCGGCGTGATCTCGTGCGGCATCGTCTGCTCGCGGCCGGTCGCCGCGTTGTGGATGCACAGCGCCTCGCCCGCCTGGTAGATGCGATCGAGGCAGTACGTGGCGCCGACGCACGGGCGGATCGTCGCCTCGACGCCGAGTTGGATCTTGCGGACGAGATGCGGCTCGGCCATCTGGGCGCGGGTCATGCCGACCATGTCGACCTTGCCCTCGGCGATCGCGTGCCGAGCGGTAGCGACGTCGTCGATCTTCGACGCGTGCAACACGGGCAGGCTGGTCTGCTGACGAACCATGCCGGCGAAGTCGAGGTGCGGCGCCGAGCGCATGCCATGGATCGGGATCACGTCGGACAACACGGCGTCGTTGACGATGCTGCCGCGGATCACGTTGACGAAGTCGATCAGCTGCTCCGACTCCAACCTCTGCAGGATCTGCAACCCGAGCGCCGTGTCGACGCCGTCGGCGCGACACTCGTCGACCGCCATCCGGATCCCGACGATGTAGTCACCGCCGAGCCGGGCACGGATCGCCCGCAACACCTCCAACGGAAAGCGCATCCGGTTCTCGAACGAGCCGCCGTAGCCGTCATCGCGCTTGTTCGTCGCCGGTGACCAGAACTGGTCGAACAGGTGACCGTAGGCCTCGATCTCGATGCCGTCCATGCCGCCGGCCTTCATCCGCTCGGCGGCGTCGGCGTAGTGGCCGACGATGCGGTCGATGTCCCATTGCTCGGCGACTTTCGGGTGCGACCGGTGAGCGGGCTCACGCAACGGCGACGGGGCGACGACCGGTAGCCAGTCGTCCTGGGCCCAACCGGTGCGCCGGCCGAGATGGCTGATCTGGATCATCGCTGCCGCGCCGTGCTCGTGGATACCGTCGGTCATCGCCCGCAGCCAGGGAACGATGGCGTCGTCGTAGGCGTGCAGGTTGCCGAATGCAGGGGGGCTGTCGGGGGAGACGATCGCCGTGCCCGCCGTCATCGTCAACGCCAGCCCACCCTTCGCCTTCTCGACGTGATAGAGACGGTAGCGATCCTTCGGCATGCCGTCCTCGCTGTACGCCGGCTCGTGCGACGAGGAGAACACGCGGTTGCGCAACTGAAGTTGCTTGAGCGTGAACGGCTGGAGGAGCGGATCGGAGATCACAGGCAATTCTTACAACCTTTGCGCTTCTCCCGGGAACCGCGGAAGGCCTCCTCGAAGAGGCTGAACTACACCGTGAGCGCGTCGACCATCGGCGCGCTCGACATCGGGACGGCGCCCGTGGGGGCGATCAAGACTTGTTGTTCGAGCTTGACGCCCTCACGGCCGCCGACCTCACCGATGAAGCTCTCGACGCAGACGACCATGTTCTCCTGGAACTCGCCGTCGTAGCCCCAGTCCTCGTAGTCGGCGGCGTAGGCGACGGTCGGGAACTCGTCGACGAGACCGGCACCGTGGATCATCATCATGTAGCGGTTGGGCACGAACTCGTCCGGCACCGGCCAGCACTTCTCGCCGAACTCCTTGAACGACATCCCCGGCTTGATCAGATCGACGTTGGTCAGCACTTGGTCCTGGGCGATGTCGTACAGCTTGCGCTGATACGCAGTCGCCGGCTTGCCGGGACACACGTACGTGCGCGAGATGTCGGCGAGATAGCCGAGCGGGCCGACCATGTCGGTGTCGAGGGCGACCAGGTCGCCTGCCTCGACGCGCCGGTTGCCGGCGTCTTGGAACCAGGGATTCGTGCGCGGGCCTGAGGTCAGCAACCGGCACTCGATCCAGTCACCGCCGTGAGCGATGTTCGTCTCGTGGAGCAGGCTCCACAGCTCGTTCTCGGTGACGCCTGGCGTGATGGCTTGGCGGATCCGTTCGACGCCGACGTCGCAGACGTCCATCGAGAGTTGCAGTGCCATGATCTCCTCGGGCGTCTTGATCATCCGCGCCAGCTCCAGCGGCTGCTGGGCGTCGAACAGCTCGATCCCGGCGTCGGTGAGGAAGCGTGCGCCCCACGGCTCGCAGCGGTCGACCGCCAGCCGCTGATCGGTGCCGCCGTACTTGCGCATCAGATCGATGATGTCTCGCGACCACAGCTCGGCCTTTTCCATTGTGCGTGGACCGGCGAGGAAGTAGAACCATGGTGTCGACTTGCGGACCTCGTCGACCCCGTCGAGGCCGGTGCGCATGTACATGCAGGTGCCGAACTCGAACAGCACGACGGGCCCATCGACGGGCACGACCACGTAGCGACCGGGGGCGTGCATCGTCCACACGTCGAAGATGTGCGTGTCGGTGGCATAGCGGATGTTGACCTGATCGCTGAGCAAGGCCGCCCCGTAGTCGTGGGCGATCAGCTGCTCGCGGATCTTGCCGAGCCGGTCGAGGCGCAGCTTGCGCACGTCGATCGCGGCAAGGCGTGAGGGCATGTCGATCGCAAGGGTCATCGTTCCTCCTTCAGTACCACTGGTCGGGCATCGAGGCTTTCCGGCGGGCGACGAAGTCGAGCAGCGCCGCATCGACTGCATCGTCGATCGGCGGCGGTTCGTAGTTGGCCAAGATCTCGCGGTAGCGCGCCGCGGCGCGGTCTTCCGTGCGCAGCTCTCCGGCGTCGCGCCACTGCTCGAACGACGACGAATCGCTGAGCGCAGGGTCGTAGAACGCGGTCTCGTAGTGACGGAGCGTGTGCTGTGCGGAGAAGAAGTGCTTGCCGGGCCCGATCTCGGCGAACGCGTCGAGGGCGAACTGGTCCGGCGCCAGATCCATGCCGTTCATGTAGGTGTGCGCGGCCCCGCACAGGTCGAGGTCCATCATGAACTTCTCGTAGCCCATGGTCAGCCCGCCTTCCAGCCAACCAGCGGCATGGAGGATGAAGTTGGCGCCGCACAGCAGCGCCGACAACATCGAGACGGCCGATTCGCTCATCGCCTGACCATCGGGGATCTTCGCCGAGGTGAACGCGCCGCTGCAGCGCAATGGCAGGCCGACGCGCCGCGCCATCTGCCCGACGACGAGCGAGCCGAGAGCCGGCTCGGGGGTGCCGAACGTCGGGCTGCCGCTGCGCAGCGCCATCGACGACAGGAAGTTCCCGTAGATCGCCGGCGAACCGGGGCGCACGAGCTGGCCGAGGGCGATGCCGACGAGCGTTTCGGCGTGGGCCTGGGCGACCGCCCCCGCAGTGGTGACCGGCCCCATCGCCCCACCGAGGATGAACGGCACGACCACCGGCGCCTGGTTGGCGGCGGCGTAGGTCTTCAGCGCTCCAGTCATCGTCGCGTCCCACACGAGCGGGGAGTTGACGTTGACGTTGCCGAGGATGACGCAGTTGTCGTCGACGACATCGGCACCGAACACGATGCGGGCCATCTCGATCGAGTCGGCGGCGCGAGACGGATGCGTGACCGAGCCCATGAACGCCTTGTCGCTGTACCGCAGGTGTGAGTACACCATGTCGAGGTGACGCTTGTTGACGGGAACGTCGACCGGCTCGCAGACCGTGCCGCCGCTGTGGTGCAGCCACGGGGTGTCGTAGGCGAGCTTGACGAAGTTCTGGAAATCGGCGAGCGACGCATAGCGACGGCCGCCGCCGAGGTCGCGGACGAACGGCGAGCCGTATGTCGGGGCGAAGACGACGTTGTCGCCGCCGATCTCCACCGACCTGTCGGGGTTGCGTGCCAGTTGGCGGAACTGTCGCGGCGCAGTGCTGCACAGGGCGCGCACGTGGCCGGCGTCGAACCGGACGGTGACGCCGTCGACCGTCGCCCCGGCGTCGCGGAACAGTTGCAACGACTCGGGATCGTCGCGGATCTCCATGCCGACGTCGGCCAGCAACCGATCGGCATGGCTCTCGATCAAGGCCAACCCCTCCTCGCCGAGCAACTCGTACGGAGGGATGGCGCGACGGATGAACGCAGGGGCGTGTGGCTTGGCCGCCTCACCCGTGCGCGAGGCCACCCGCGCCGATCGCCCGCCGCCGGTGCGATGCCGCGCCGGGGCGTCGGTCATGTTGCGGCCCTGGACTGCACCTCGACCGACTGCAGGCGAACCAACTCGTCGGCGGGGATGACACAACGGATCATGTGCCCGCCGCCGGCATCGATGAGCGGCGGTTCCTCGACATCGCAGACGCCCTCGATGAACCGGTGACAGCGCGGTTGGAAGACGCAGCCGCGCGGAGGATTGGCGGGGCTCGGTATCTCTCCTTGCAGTGGAATGCGGTTGCGCTCGGAGCCGTCGACATCCGGTACCGCCGAGAGCAACGCCTCGGTGTACGGATGATGCGGACCGTTGAAGACGTCGTCGGTGCCGCCGACCTCCATGATGCGGCCGAGGTACATCACCGCGATCCGATCGGCGAGGTAGCGAACGACACCGAGGTCGTGGCTGATGAACACGTAGCTGGTGCGTTGATCGGCCTGCAACTCGGCGAGCAGGTTGAGGATCGCTGCCTGCACCGACACGTCGAGGGCACTGGTCGGCTCGTCGCAGACGACGATGCGCGGATCTCCG
>DATBKA010000107.1:0-4010 GCA_036556105.1 Ilumatobacteraceae bacterium
CGGCGGGAGGGCGGCGACGTCACGGTGCTCGCCTACGGGACGATGGTGTACGTCGCCGAGGCGGCTGCCGACGAGACCGGCATCGACGCCGAGATCATCGACCTGCGCACGCTGCTGCCGCTCGACACGGATGCCATCGTCGCGTCGGTCGAGAAGACCGGTCGATGTGTGATCGTCCACGAGGCGACGCGCACCTGCGGGTTCGGTGCCGAGCTGTCGGCAACGGTCCAGGAGCTGTGCTTCTACAACCTCGAGGCACCGATCCAGCGGGTCACGGGGTGGGACACGCCGTACCCACACGCCCAGGAGTGGGACTACTTCCCCGGACCGGCACGAGTCGGCGCCGCCTACCGCCGCGTGATGGCTGCATGACATGAGCGAGTACATCGTCAAGCTTCCCGACGTCGGCGAAGGCATCGCCGAAGCGGAGATCGTCGACTGGCACGTCAACGTCGGTGACACGATCACCGAGAACCAGGTGATGGTCGAGGTCATGACCGACAAGGCGACGGTGGAACTCCCGTCGCCGGTCGACGGTGTCGTCACGTCGCTCGGCGCGGCGGTAGGCGACGTGTTGCAAGTCGGCGCCCCACTGATCCGCATCGAGACGTCCGCTGCGGCGCCGAGCCCGGACCAGCCTCCGGCAGAAGCCGAGACCATGACGGCTGAATCCACGGAGGACGTCGCCGAGCCACCGCCACCGACCGCAACGCCGGCACCGGCATCACCAGCATCACCAGCATCATCAGCATCACCAGCATCACCAGCATCACCGACAGAACCGGCGGCCGCGGTGCCGGCGAACGCCTCGGTCGCGGTGGCAGCAGCACCCGCGGTGCGGGCCCGGGCGAGCAGCCTTGGCATCGACCTCGCTCGGGTCAGTGGCAGCGGGCCGCAGGGCCGAGTCGTCCATTCCGACCTCGATCGCCACCTCACCGGCAACGGGTCGGCGGGCCGCCGCGACATCACGTCGGTCGACGACGGGGTCGACGAGGTTCCTGTCGTCGGACTCCGACGCAACATCGCCCAGCGCATGCAAGCCGCAAAGGACCACATCCCGCACTTCACCTACGTGGAAGAAGTCGACGTGACGGAGCTGGAGCGGTTGCGCGCCGAGCTCAACGAGCAGCACGGCGAGACGCGGGCCCGACTGACGGTGTTGCCGTTCCTCATGCGCGCAATCGTGGTCGCCGTGCGTGACTTCCCGCAGATGAACGCGCGCTACGACGACGAAGCCGGGGTCGTCAACCGCCACCGATCGCTGCACATCGGTGTCGCCACACAAACCGCGAAGGGGCTCATGGTCGCGGTCGTCAAGAGCGCCGAAGCCAGCGACCTCTGGGCCAACGCAGCCGAAGTCGCCCGCCTCTCGGCCGCGGCGCGCGACAACACCATCGCCCTCGACGAGCTCACCGGATCGACGATCACGATCACCAGCCTCGGTGCGCTCGGCGGGATCGTTTCCACACCGATCATCAACTACCCAGAGGTGGCGATCATCGGCGTCAACAAGATCGCCACGCGTCCGGTGTGGCTCGACGGCGGCTTCGTGCCGCGCCAGATCATGAACTTGTCGTCGTCGTTCGACCACCGTGTCGTCGACGGCGCCGAGGCGGCGGCGTTCATCCAGCGCATTCGCACGCTCATCGAGTCACCGGCGTTGTTGTTCATCGACTGAGCCGCTCGCCAATGCATTCGGGCGTGGGCGGTGGTGGTTTGGCATGCTGGACTCATGGCGCTCGCTGCACCGACTCTCACCGGCAACCACGTTCAGCTCGAGCAGCTATCGCTCGACTTCGCCGAGGAGCTCGTCGCCGCCGGCAACATCGACCGTTCGAGCTACGCCTGGACCCCGGTGCCACCGACGGTCGACGGGATGCGCCGATACATCGCCGGGTTGCTCGCCGACCAAGAGGCGGGCAGTGCTGTGCCGTTCGTGCAGCGTCGCCTCGACGACGGTGCCATCGTCGGCTGCACGCGCTACTTGCGCCTCGAGTGGTGGGGCGGGCGCGACGCGCCCGACGAGGTCGAGATCGGCGGCACGTGGCTTGCCGCTCCCGCGCAGCGCACTCCGATCAACACGGAGGCGAAGTACCTGTTGCTCAGCAACGCATTCGAAAGGTGGAACGTGCAACGCGTGGCGATCTGCACGGACTCCCGCAACACGCAGAGCCGCACGGCGATCCTGCGCATCGGGGCCACGTTCGAGGGCATCCTGCGCGGCCACCGCGGCTCGTACGCCGCCGGAGAGCAAAACCGGGTCGCCCGTGATTCGGCGATGTACTCGATCATCCCCGGAGAATGGCCCGCCGTGAAGCAACTGCTCGAGGAGAAGCTGCGATGAGCCCAGCACAAGCGCCGGTGATGTTGGTGACAGGTGCCAGCAGAGGGATCGGCGCGGCGATCAGCCGACAAGCGGCTGCGGCCGGGTACGTCGTCGTCGTCAACTACGTCAGCAACGCCGACGCCGCCGCGGCGCTCGTCAAGGAGCTCGGCAACGATTCGTTCGCGGTGCGCGCCGACGTCGCTGACGAGGCCGACGTGCTGGCGATGTTCGCGGCGCTCGACGATCGCGTCGGACGCCTGAACGTGCTCGTCAACAACGCCGGCACGGCCGGCGGCTACGGCACCCTCGATGAGTACACCGCGTCCGCGCTGGCGCGCCTGTGGGCGGTCAACCTCACGGGGCCGTTCCTCTGCGCACGCGAAGCAGCGGAACGCATGCGCGGTGCCGAGAACGCGTCGATCATCAACATCTCTTCGAAGGCGGCGGTGCTCGGCGGTCCCAACGAATGGGTGCACTACGCCGCCTCGAAAGGCGGCATCGACACGATGACGATCGGGCTCTCCAAGGAACTCGCGCCGCTTGGGATCCGCGTCAATGCTGTCCGCCCCGGCCTGATCGAGAGCGACTTCCATCTGCATGCCACGCCGGGAAGGATCGAGCGGATGACTCCGTTCGTCCCGATGCAGCGCGCCGGCACCGCCGACGAAGTGGCCGCCGCGGTGCTGTGGCTGGCCTCGCCGGCGTCGAGCTACGTGACCGGGGCGTTGATCGACGTGACGGGGGGACGCTGACGATCGGCGACGTGGACGATGTGTCGCACCCACAGGCCGGCGGCGATCGTGACGATGCACGTCGCCAACGTCACCGGCGGGAGCACCCGCGGACCGTGAGCGTCGAAGAGTTGACCGAGTGACCACGGCATCACCAGCCCACCGAGACCGGCAGCGGCGACGAACGCCGACGTCGCCGCACCCGACAGCGTGAAGTGCGTCCCGGCATAGGCCACCATCGATGCGAACTGAGGGGCGATCGAGACGCCGAACAGGAAGGTGACGATCCACAGTCCGGCGTTGCCGTCGTTCACAGCGGCAAGTGCGATTGACGCGACCAACGCCACAGTCATCGAACCGGCAAGCATCCACCCGGCACTGAACCGCCCGGCGAGCCAGATCGACGCCAGACGACCGATCGAGAAGCCGACCCAGAAGATCGCTGTCACGCCAGTCGCGGTGTTGGCGCCGCCGTATCCGATCTGCTCGACGTACGAGTGGATCCAGTTGGCGAAGCCGATCTCGAGCATCACGTAGAGGAAGAAGAACAAGGCGAGCACGAGCAGTTGCCCGCCACGCGCCGCGGGGGCATTGGTTTGCGCGCCACTGGCATCGACGATGTCGACCTTCACTGGCGGCGTCGTGGTGAGCAACTTGACGACCGAGACAACGGCCAGCAGGGCCAAAGGGACCACGATCGGCCACAGCGAATGGCTCCAGGCGATGGCGCGGTTCGTCAACAGTGGTGAGGACAGCGCACCGAGAGCGAAGAACAAGTGCAGCGCATTGAGCATCGCCCCCGGCGAGTCCGGCCGGCTCCACACGACAAGCGTGTTCCCGGACACGTCACCCGCACCGCCGGCGATGCCGAGCACGGCGAAGGCCCCGACCATTGCCCCCAGGTCGCGGAGCTGCGAGATGACGAGGATGGCGAGCAAGCTGACGATCATGCA
>DATBKA010000108.1:0-4086 GCA_036556105.1 Ilumatobacteraceae bacterium
CGAAGCGAACGACTCCGTACAAGCCGTCGTGATCGGTGACGGCGAGTGCCTCGAGCCCGAGCCGCGATGCTTCCTCCGCCAGTTGCTCAGGGTGCGACGCGCCATCGAGGAACGAGAAGTTGGTATGGCAGTGCAGCTCCGCATAAGGAACCGCCGGCGAGTCGGGACGCACCAGTGGCTTGGTGGCGTCGGGGTCCGGTGGCAGGTACGGCTGACGTTTGCGGCTCCACGCCGGCCCGTCGCCACCGGCGTTCCACGACGGAGAACCAGGGGCGCGACCATCCCGACGGCGGTCGTTCTGGGGGCGGTCGGACAGCGCCGCTTCCAGCTCCCACCAGGGCATGTTCGGGTTGTTGAACCCCATAGGAGCTCGTCAGTCTACCGAACATCTGTTCGACCTCTCAACTCCTGAATTTCCGTGACGGAAAAGGGCGCGAACGTACGATGAAATGATCGTGAGCGACGCCTTGCTCCTCGAGCTGTACGACGATGCGCTTCCACATGTGTACGGCTACCTGGTACGACGTTGCACGAACACGGCAACCGCCGAAGATCTGACGGCCGAGACCTTCATGGCGGCGGCCACGGCGATCCGCAACGGCGGGAGCTCGGAGCTGAACGTGGCCTGGCTGATCGGCACCGCCCGCCACAAGCTGATCGACCACTGGCGACGGACGGAACGACACAAGGAGGAGCTCGCCGAACTGTGGAGCGACGTGCCGGCGCCCGACCCCAACGACACAGCCATCGAGGTGGGCCGCGCTCACGAGGTCCTGGCCCAGCTCGCTCCACAGCACCGGGCCGTGCTCACCCTGCGATACCTCGACGACCTGCCGGTTGCCGAGGTCGCGGCGACGATCGGTCGCAGCGTTCACGCCACCGAGGCGTTGCTCACTCGGGCGAAGGCTGCGTTCCGCAGCTACGAACGCGTGGATCGAGAGACTGGCGACACGACATGACCGATCCCTTCGACGTCCTGCGCATCAGCGACAGCCCGGTTGAACCCCGCCCGGAGTTCGCCGCCGAACTGCGCCGCGCGCTCACCCACCATCTGGAGGAACCAATGACCACTCCGTCGACGCAGACCGTCACCGCCTATCTCATCGTCCGCAATGCTGCCGCGGCGCTCGCGTTCTACACCGACGCCTTCGGAGCGGTCGAGCAGCATCGGCTCGTCGGCGCCGACGGACGCATCGGACATGCCGAGATGACGATCGGCTCAACCAAGCTGATGCTCGCCGACGAGCATCCCGAGTACGACATCGTCGGGCCGGAGAGCCGCGGCGGCGCGACGAGTTCGTTCACCATCGAGGTCGCCGATGTCGACACCGCGTTCGCCAAGGCAATCGACGCAGGCGCAACCGTGGTGCGCCCCGTCGGCGACCAGTTCCACGGCAACCGCACCGGTGCGCTGCGCGATCCGTTCGGTCATCAATGGACGCTGAGCACGCCGATCGCCGGCTACGACCCCGCTGAGTACGCAGCGCGCAGCAAGGCGGAGGGCTACGACCTGAGCGAGCGGCCCTCGCAGTGACCAGTGCTCAGCGAATTGCCAGACCGGAGTTCAGGTCGAAGAGGTGGATGCAGTCCGTGTCGACCTGCAGCGTAGCGGTGTCGTCGAGGTGCAGCTTGGTGGTCGGCGGAAGCTTGGCGGTGATCATCTGGACGTGACGCTCGGCGCCGCCCTCGAGCGCGTCACGCACTTCTTCGGTGTCGACACCGCTGGCGTCGACCTCGAGGTGCAAGATCACTTCGGAGCCCAGACCTTCGCGGACCGTCACCTTGCCGCTCAGCGTGTTGCCGTCGGAGTTGGCGCTGGCTTCGGACAGGTGCTCGGGGCGGATACCGACGGCGATCTCGCGGCCGTTGTACTCGGCGAGCGACGCCGGTGCCCGACTGAGCGCGATCGTCGAGCTGCCGAGCTGGACGGTGCCGCCTCCGGCGCTGCTGCTGTAGCGGCCGCGCATCAGGTTCATCTGCGGTGAACCGATGAACGCGGCGACGAAGAGGTTGTCGGGGTTGTCGTACAAGTTCTGCGGGCTGTCGACTTGCATCAGCGAGCCCTTCGACATCACCGCGACGCGATCGCCCATCGTCATTGCTTCGATCTGGTCGTGCGTGACGTAGACGGTCGTGACGTTCAATTCGTGTTGCAGCTTGGCGATCTCGGCGCGCATCTGTACGCGCAGCTTGGCGTCGAGGTTCGACAGCGGCTCGTCCATCAGGAAGGCCTGCGGTTGGCGCACGATCGCCCGACCCATCGCCACACGCTGACGCTGGCCGCCGGACAGCTGTGCCGGCCGGCGGTCGAGGTAGTCGGTCAACTCGAGCGTGCGCGCCGCGTCCTTGACGCGGCGCTCGATCTCGTCTTTGGGCATCTTCGCCAGCTTCAACGCGAAGGCGATGTTGTCGCGGACGGTCAGGTGCGGGTACAGCGCATACGACTGGAAGACCATGGCGATGTCGCGGTCTTTCGGCTCGAGGTCGTTGACGACCCGCTCACCGATGCGCAGCTGGCCGCCGGAGATCGACTCCAAGCCGGCGATCATGCGCAGCGCCGTCGACTTACCGCAGCCCGAGGGGCCGACCAGGACCAGGAACTCCCCGTCGTCGATGTCGAGGTTCAGGTCGGAGACCGCCTGGAACCCGTTGTCGTACACCTTGTCGATGCCGTTGAGCGTGATCGTTGCCACGGAACCCCCTGATACCTGTGGTCGACATTTCGTCGGAGCGCGAACAGCGCGCCAGCCGGAAGTCTTGCATATCGATGCGCGGGGCGGGTCGTTGGTCCCTTTTCCTCCGCCGAATGTCATGGTAGGGTGCCCGCGTGGAAGTTCTCAGCAATTTCCATGTTTTTCCATCTCCGTCCACAGTGTGAAAGCGTTTCCTTGAGGGGGAATATATGAAGATCCGCAAAGGCGCCTTGAGCGCACTTTGTCTCACAGGTCTGCTGCTCGCGGCCTGTGGTAGCGACGACAACACATCGTCCGACACGGGTGGGGCAGGCACGCAGGCGCCGGCCACGACTCCGACCGCCACCGAGGCCCCAACGGCCACGGAAGCGCCGGGCGCCACCGAAGCTCCGGGCGCCACCGAAGCACCGTCCGGAGGTGACAGCATCCTCAACGGCGAGATCAAGTGTGAACAGCAGTACGCCGGCAAGGAAGTGCACATCTTGTCGCCGGTCGTCGACAGCGAGAACGACCACCCGATCCCCGACTACGTCGCCGGCTACGACCCGCTCGTCGCCTGCACGGGCGTCAAGATCGTCTGGGAAGGTACCAAGGACTTCGAGCAGGACGTCAACCTGCGCACCGAGGGCGGCAACCCTCCGGACGTGATCGACTTCCTACAGCCCGGACTGCTGGCCAGCACGGTAGCGAAGGGATACATGTTCCCGCTCCCTGACGACGTCGCCGCCCACACCACCAGCGACTTCATCTCCGGTTGGGATGTGTACAGCACAGTCGACGGCAAGATCTACGGCATGCCCGGCCGCTCCAACGTCAAGTCGATGGTGTGGTACAGCCCGAAGGCGTTCACCGACGGTGGCTACACGGTGCCGGAGTCGCTCGAAGACATGAAGGCGCTCTCCGACCAGCTCGTCACCGACGGCAAGACGCCATGGTGCGTCGGCGCCGCCTCCGGTGTCGCCACTGGCTGGGTGCTCACCGACTGGATGGAAGACTTCATGCTGCGCATCAACGGCGGCGAGGTCTACGACCAGTGGGTCAACCACGAGATCCCGTTCAACGACCCCAAGGTCAAGGCAGTCGCTGACGCGGTCGGCGCCTACGTCAAGAACGCCGACTACCTCGGCGGCGACGCGCTGGTCAAGGCCATCGCCACGACGAAGTTCGAAGAGGGCGGCCTGCCGATCCTCGACGGCAACTGCTACATGCACCGCCAGGCGAGCTTCTACAACACCCTGTGGCCCGACGGAACCGACATCTCCCCTGAGGGCGACATCTGGTTCTTCTACCTGCCCAGCCCGGCAGGCGGTCCCAAGTACCTGCTCGGCGCCGGCGACATCTACGCCGCGGGCACCGACAAGCCCGTGAGCTACGACGTCCTTCGCTACACAGG
>DATBKA010000109.1:0-13430 GCA_036556105.1 Ilumatobacteraceae bacterium
GATGCGGGAGGCCAAGCACTACGCCGACGGAGTGTGGTTCGTCGACCTCACCACGATCAGCGACCCGAGGCGTCTCGCCGAGGCGTTCCTCGCCGCCGGAGGGAGCGGTGGCGCCAGAGATCCAGTGGAGCATCTGCTTGCACAACTTCGCGACCGAAAGTTGTTGCTCGTCGTCGACAACTGCGAGCACGTCATCGACGACGTCTCTGGACTCGTCGCGGCGATCCTGCGGTCCGCACCTGGGTTGCGCGTCTTGGCGACGAGCCGGATGAGCCTTGGCCTCGCCGGAGAGGCGGTGGTGCCCATCGGACCACTCGGCCGGGCGACGACTGTCGAGCTCTTCGTCCAACGCGCCCGGCTTGTCCGACCCGGCTTTGTCGTCGACAACTCGAACCGGTCCGAAGTCGAACGCCTATGCGCGAGTCTCGACGGTGTTCCGCTCGCCATCGAGATGGCGGCGGCGCGTCTCTCTGTGACCAGCGTGACTCAGCTGATCGAGCACATCGATGATCGATTTGTGCTGCTCACGAGCAGCGGTCGGCGGATCGATGAAAAGCAGCGCTCATTGGCGGCAGTCATGGAGTGGAGCTACGGGTTGCTCGACGAACGAGACCAGGCCCTTCTGCGACGGATGTCCGTGTGCAGGGGTGGGTTTACGCTCGAAGCCACAGCAGCGATCGGCACTGAAGGCGAGGAGACGACAATCGCCGAGCTGCTGGATCGCCTCAACAATCTCGTCCAGACATCGCTGGTCGTGTTCGAGACAGTCGGTGGCAACGCCCGGTTCAAAATGCTCGAGACCGTTCGCGTCTTCGCCGCCGACCGACTCGACGAAGTAACGGGCGGACGGGCGGCGACGTCGCTCGCGCATGCGACCCACTATGCGACAGTTGCCGCCACCATCCGGGAAATGGTCGACACCGACGCGGCCGACTATCTACAGCTGGGCGATCGGGAGAGGAACAACCTTCACGACGCCATCAACTGGGCGTACGCCAACGGTCACCCGCGGCTCGCCCTCGGCATCGTTCGGAACACTTGGTTCTGGTTCACAGCGCGCCGCATGCACAGCTCGGCGCTGCGGTACCTCCGCACCGGGATCGAGCAGATCGACGACGAGTCGCCAGAGGTGTTGGAGGCCGCCAGCTTGGCGCTGATCGCCGAAGCGAATCCCGACGGGGACACCTTGGCGTTCGTGGACCGGGCCGCTTCGCTCATTGCCCATGCATACCACGCCGTCGACGATCCGAACTTGCGGTCAACGCTGCTGCGCGGCCTCGGTAGCTTCAGCATCATCTTCAAGCCAAGAGAGGGAGAAGCCCACCTCCGCGCCGCGATGGGGATCGCCGGGGCATCGGTGGTCTGCAAATTTCTCGCTCTCCACAACCTGGTCGGCTACTCGTGGTTGCTCGGCCCGTTCGACGACGCCGACGAGATCCTGCGACAGATCGGCACGTTGAGCGCAGAAGTGCCTGCGTACGCGGCGCCGGCGGCCGGTCCACGAGCGTGTCTCCTCGCGTTGGCCGGCCGATGGGAAGACGTCGTGCAACTCGCCGAAATGACAGACGAGCAGACCGATCTGTTGGTCAAACTGGAGATAGGCGTGGCTCATGTGGAGGCCCTCATCGCCCTGGGGCGACCAGATGCCGCCCAAACCGTTCTCCGAGGAATTGTCGTCGACGGCAATGACGACCCCGACCTGCTGGTGGTCCCGTTCCTCGAGGCCAGCCTTCGGCTGGCACAGTGCCGACCGGGCGCGGCCGTCACCAGCCTGTCGGCTCGAGCTGCCATTGACCGGGCAAACCCACGTGAAACTGCCTGGGTCGCCCGTCTCACCGCGTTCTTCGGCGCCGCCGCTTCCGGGCTCGGCCAGCACGAGGCCGCAGCCGTTCTCTTCGGCCACTCGGCCGGGGTGCAGGAGCGCCTCGACATCCGCCTCCGGCCCTTCGACCACATCGTCGTGGATCGAGCGATCGCCGATAGCCGCGCCGTGCTCGGTGAAGACCGCTTCGCCAAGCTGGCGGCACACGGTGCCACGCTCAGCCTCGCCGACCTGCCACACGTGGAGATCGAACCAGTTCCGTGAGCGCGCCAAAGCCCGATCCGGCTCCGCCGGATCGGGCTTTGATGTCAGAGACATCTGGTCAGCGCACCGCTGGTGTCACCGCAATCCGCATCGGAGCCGTGCCAGCGCGCACCGATCGATGCGCCCTTCGAACGCCACAAACCTCGGCACCGCTGCGGACACGCGGCCGGCCGAGACAACCGGGCCCATCGGAGCGCGGTGCATCTGATCAATGAAGGCTTGCTCCTCCGGACCGACCAGTGGCTCGAACGTCGACTCGACCACCGGCGCTGGGGCAACCGAGGGAACCCGGGCGAGCCGGAGGTGGTCGATGAAGGCTTGCTCCTCCGGGCCGATCAGTGGTTCGACCTTGCCCGTCGCATGAACCGTGGCCGGTGAGTCTTTGGCGGAGCCATCGTGGTTCAGGGCGACGGCGACGGCGACGATCATCGGGACGGCCAGAACCAAGGCGATCCAGCCAAGCATCCCGATCCGTCCAGCCTTCGAACCGGTCTTCGCGAACGGAAGGGTGTCGGTTGCCGTCTGAATCCTGGTTTGGATGTTCATCTCTCTCCCCTTCGAGTTGGCCGTGCCCAGATGGCAACGGCTGATGGGAGTGAGGCTGAACCTTTGCGATTTGCGCTCGGCCTGCAATCGATTTGCGCCTGTTTGGGCGCGGTCGCCGGACCACCCGGCGACCGCAACATCTCGGGACAGGTAGCGTGCGGGCACCGATCGAGGGGGAAAGCCATGGATCAGTTGGCCACGCTCGCTTACGCCATCGAGGAGCTGCGCAGAACCGTGACGTCACTCGACGCGTCGCAGATGGACAAGGTCACCAATTGCGCACCCTGGACGGTCCGCCAGCTGGCCAGCCACGCCCTGAACAATCAACTCGTGTGGGCAGGGATCGTCACCGGTCGAGAGCTCGTGTCGTTCGCAGACACGATGGCCGCGGTGCCCTACGAGGGTGACCTCGCCGCCTACGCCAACGGCGTGGCCAAGCAAGCCCTGGACCTGTGGGAGACCGACGGAGTGCTGGAGGCGATGCACGTCACGCCGTTCGGTGAGGTGCCGGGCTCGGTCGTCATCACCTTCTCGATCATCGACGGGATCGCCCATGCCTGGGACCTGTCGGCGAGCACCGGTCACGCCATCGAGTTCGAGCCGCACACACTTCCGGGGATCTCGGCGGTCGTCGAGGCGACCTGCACCGACGACGTCGTGGCCTTGGGGTTGATCCAAGCGCCGACCCAACCACCGTCCGACGCGACCGAAACCGAGCGACTGATGGCCAAGGCCGGCCGCACGATCCCCCGCTGACACCCGACCGCCCCCGCAGCGTTTGAGGACTGTTGCACGCATACTGTGCAAGCGTCCTCAAACGCAGCTGATGGAGGAGGGAGGCATCAGGCGGGTGCCCCGGCGGCGACGGCAGCGGCGCCCATGATCCGGCCGATGTTGGCAGGATCGAAGAACGTCATCGGTGAGACGGTTCCGGCGACCACACTGACGAAGTCGGCCATCGCCGCCTCGTCTCTCGACACGGCGGCGAGCACCTGCGCCAGTTCCGGAGGCGGCAGCTGCAGCGTGGCCAGTTGCGTCGTGAACTCGTACATCGGCAGCGCATGCTCGTCGCGGGCCTGCTGGAACTCGAGCATCGCCGCGTCGAACTGACGCGCCCCGGTGAGCACGCTGTGCAACGCCGCGCTGCACGACTCGGCATCGTGGAAGGCGTCGCTGATCCCCTGCGCGGTGATCGGGTCCTTGTTGTAGCCGGCGTCGCCGACCAGCACCCATCCGGCGCCGAACGGCTTGCGGAAGTAGTTGGCCACCGAACCGCCGGTGAACCGCTCGACCCGGGTCGCCTTGGCGACACGAGCGGCGAACTCGGGAGCCAATGCCAGCGTGGCGAAGTAGTTCTTCTCCACGTCGGCCTTGTACGCCGATGATTCGGCGGACGGCCACCCGACGACGACCAGCGTCAGCCCGTCGTTCGTCGGAAAGGCCCCCCAACCACGGTCCGGCCGAATGTACGTCTCCATCCCGCCCATCGGCAGGTCGCGGAAGTACGTGTAGTAGCTCCACTGCAACATCGGCTTCTCGTGGTAGTGCTCGGCGTCGACCGCCTTGGCCACCATCGAGTTGCGACCGTCGGCACCGATCACCACGCGGGCACGATCGGTGAATGTCGTGCCGTCGGCGTCGCGGCCGCGGATGCCCACGACCGTGCCGTCCTCGACGATGACCTCGTCGACGGTGTAGTGCTCGCGGACTTCGACGCCTGCGTCCCGCGCCCCGTCCACCAGGATCTTGTCGAGCACCGTCCGCCGCGGCGCGTAGGCGGTGTCGCAGCCGTCGATCGGCCGCGGTGTTCCGGCAATCGTGAACGGCCCGAAGTCGAACTGGTAGTTGCGAATCGGCGGACACCCGGAGGCGACGACCGCGTCGAGCAGACCGAACCGCTCCAGCGCGGCAATGGCCGGCGCGTGAAGCAGATGGGTCGAGACGGTGTCGCTCGGAAACGAAGACCTGTCGACCATCAGCACACGATGGCCGTGGCGGGCCAGCAGCATTGCAGTGGGTGAGCCGGCGCAGCGGGCGCCGATGACGATTGCGTCGTATTCCTTGTTCATGGTGTCCTCCGTGATCGGTTCGTTCGTCGGATGGTGACACCGAGCCGGTTCCGGGGGATCGGGGAGGTCCCCTATTCGCCGCCTGGTTTTGCACGAGCGGCGTAGGCCGCTGCCTCGGCACGGCTGCGCAGCCCGAGCTTCGACAACACGTTGCTGACGTGGTGCTCGACCGTCTTGCGACTGATGTAGAGCCGCTCGGCGATCTCCGGATTGCTGAGCCCCTTGCCGATCAGATCGAGGATCTCTGCTTCGCGCTTGGTCAGAACGTCGACCGTCCGCTTCGGAGAGGCGGTGCGGACGCCGAGCGTACGCAACAGTGCGGCCGCCTGGTCCGCGTACCGTGTCGCATGCAGTCGTTCGAACGCTTCCAGGGCAGCGCGCGCTTCGGCGACGGCGACCTCGGGTCGCTCATCGGCGACGAGCCCGGCCAGCTCGAGCCTGGCGTGAGCGGCGTCCATCGGCATCTGCGCTTTGGCGAATTCGGCGAGCGCCTCCCTGACGCAGTGCTGCGGATCACCTTCGCTCGTCGCCACGCAAACTCGGCTGCGCGCCAGCGCGGCGACCGCCTTGATGTAGTGGCCCCCGTGCGTGCGCGCGCTGGCAGCGAGTTGGTCGGCGATGGCGGCGGCGCGATCGTTCAGGCCACAGGAGACGTACGCGTCGACGAGCAGGGCCTGCAGCGGGACCGCTTCGGTGCTCGACGGATCGACGGTCGCCAGCGCCTGTTCGACCATGTCCCGGGCGAGCAGCGACTCGCCATTGGCCAGGCGCACCGCCGCCAACGGGACAATGACGTCGGAGTTGCCAGCGGGGTCGAGCCCTTCGAGCAGTTGTTCCGCCTCCTCGAAGCGACCCTGGCGGACGCGCAGCGTCGCCAGTCGGGTGAGTGCCCCGATGCGCAGCACCGAGCGGCCGAGCGCCCACAACTGAACGGCGGTCGTGAGCGTGTCGTCTGCCTCTTGCCAACGTCCCGCGGTGGTCAGCAGCCCTCCGTAGTGCGTGCGGCAGAACGCCGAGACCGCCGGCAACTTGCGCCGCTGGGCGATCGCCTCGCCAACACGGATCCACTGGTCGGCGCGAGCGACGTCGTGGGCGTGTTCACACGCCGAGAACAGCTGGCAGAAGATCTCCTCCAACACACCGAAGTCCTCGACGTCGTTGCCGGCGACGGCCGCCAGCGCTTCGTCGAGCAGCATCATCCCTTCGTCCTGACGGTCCCCGTGGACGAGGCTGGCACCCAGGTACGCCAGCGAGGCGAACTCGAGCTCGGCGTCGCCGCTCTCTCGGGCGGCGGCGAGCGCCACCCGGAACAGCTCCTCCTTGCTGGTGCGATCGGCGTCGAACATGCCGCGGTTCAATGCAACCCAGCCCCGCTCGGGAGACCCGGGCTCGGCGCCGAGCAACGTCTGCGCCCGCCCCAGCCACCCGTTCCCGACGGCGATGTCACCGACGACGCTGTGGTAGAGGTAGGCGAGGCGGCGTGACGCCCGCACCGCGGCGACGTGGTCCCCCGCTTGCCGGTACGAGGCATACGCCCGCTCCCACCCGCCGACCGCTTCCGTGAAGTCCTGCTCCAAGTAGGCGGCGCGGGCCAGCCCCTCATCGACGGATCCCGACGGCTCCAGTTCGAGCGCACGATTGAACGCCTGCCGCGCCGCGGCGGCGTCTCCGGCGCGCAACGCCGCTCGTCCCTCCGCGAGCAGGTCCTCGACCTCGGTCGCCACGCGGCAATCATCGCACCTGTGTCGGCCGAGCGCGACCGGCCACCCGAAGCGTTTGAGGAGTTTTGCCCCGTATAGGGGCAGTAGTCCTCAAACGCCGTGTGTTGGATCGGGCCGGGCCCTAGCCGGCTCCGACCACGGACATCGTCGCCTCGACGATGTCGGCCGGGGTCACCTGTCCTGCCGCCACGACGAGGCGACCCGAGGTCGACAATGCGGCCTGCTCTTGCCGGGTCGTTGCGAGGAGTTGGCTGATCGCATCGGCTTCGACCACGGTGAGGATGGGGTCGCTGTTCAGCGCGGTGACCAGAGGATTCGGGGCCGCGTCGCTGAGGGCGACCAGCGGCAGGTCGCCAAATCCTCCGATGGCGGCAACCTGAGCACTGCTCTCGGCGAGTCGTTGCAGCTCGACCGGGTGTTCGACCATCGCCTGGTTCATCCGCTCGAGGGCGTCGGCAGGCAACAGCGATCGAACGCGTTCGAGGTAGTCGCTGCTCATGCCGTTGACCAACACCAAGCCGACGACGTCGTCGCGATGCGTGGCGGCGAACATCTGCGCGGCGAGGTCGTCGATCCACTCGCCGACGACGACGAACGGGCCGCGTTCGTCGACTGCATCGAGTGTGGCAGCAAGGTCATCGGCTGCGATCGCCGCCGGGCCGGCGAGGTCGGCCTGGCCGGGATCGGCGACGCCCACCGGCTCGTACGCGCACACACGTGTGAGCCGCGACAGCCGCGCCTCGACGACGGCCCACGGCGCGCCTTCACTCTTGTTGCCGGGCAGCACGACGGTCGGGGTGCCGTGTCCGGAACAGCGGATGTAGGTGGTTCCGGTGGCGACCTCGATCGTCCGGGCGACGTCGGGCACGGCCGCCGTTTCCAGCGGGCTCGTCGGGTCGATCCGCAACAGCGCGTTCCGCCGATGCGGTGTCAGCCACACCGCGCCGTGGCCGACGGCCACTCCGCCGGGCCGGTTGCCGATCGGCGTTGTCGCCACGAGATGTGCGCTGCGGGCATCGATCACCGACAGGGTGCCGTCCCGGAAGTTTGTGGCCCAGACCGCATTGTCGCCTGCGGCCAGGGAGTGGACCCAGCGACCGGTGACGACCGTCGCAGACTTCGCGTTGGTGGCGGGGTCGATCCTGACCACGGCGCCGGTTTGGGTCGGAGCGGCCGTGTTGACTGCCACCCAGATCGACCCGCCGGCGGCCACGACGCTTCGCGGCTCACCGCCCACGTCGACGACTGCGGTCACGCGGCCTGCGGCCAGATCGAACCGGCTCACCGACGTGGTCCCGAAGCTGCTGACCCACAGGCTGCCCGCATCGAAGGTGGTGAACCCGGGCGGGGCGTCGATGTGGAACCTGGCAAGCTCCGCTGCGGTGTCCGGATCGATCTCGACGATCTGGCTCTGACCGTCGCGCTCGGCGATCACCCAGAGTCGCCGGCCGTCGGTGGCCAGGTTCGGTTGACTGTCGAACGTGATCCGGTTGACCAACGCGCCGGTGGACGGATCGAGTTGGACGACTTCGTTGGGGTCGTAGCGGGAGAGCCACAGCGATCCGTCCACGGCCCGGACGCCTTCGACGTGGTCGGGAATCGGCAAGGTGGCGACGACCCGGTTGGTCGCCGGGTCGACTCGGTACAGCTCCTCGTCGAACTGCGAGGTCACCCACACGGCATCGCTCGTAACGTCCAAGCCACGAACACCGAAGGAGTTGCCGATCGGGATCTCGGTGATGGTCGACGGACTCGGAGACACGTCGACCACACGTGCCGGGGTGTTCGACCGGACCACGAGGATGGCGACGACGCCGACCACAACGACGGCGGCAGCGGCCGCGACCAACCACATGCTGCGGCGGCGGTGCGCCGGTGCCTCCGCCGCCAGCTCGACCAGCGTGTTCGAGGAGGACTCGATCAGGTTCGACAGCGCCGGCTCGGACACCGGCTCCTCGTCGGCCCAACTCGCCAGCGCCTCGCGGATCCGATCGATGACCACATCGTCAGAGAGCTTCATCGCTCGATCACCTTTCTCAGGTCGCGCACGGCGCGGTGCAGGAGGGACTTGACCGCCGTCACGGAACAATCGAGCAGTTCGGCGATCTCCGTCTCCGGCAGGTCTTCGTAGTAGCGCAGCACCACCGCCGATCGTTGCCGCATCGGCAGTGCGGTGAGAGCGCCGCGCAGCTCGAAGTGCTCGTCGTGCGTCTCTTCGCTCGGCGGGCTCTGGCGACGCTCGATCACTTGTCGGCGCTGATGGTTGCGGCACGCATTGACGACAGCGGCGCGCAAGTAGGACGACGGGCTCTCGACACCTTCCCAACGCGTTCGCACACGGAGGAACGCCTCTTGCACGAGCTCCTCCGCGGCCGGGTCAGCCGCGGTCAACAGCCGCGCCAGACGCACCATCGACGTCCACCGCGACTGGTACAGATCGACGAACCCGTCCGGCCAGGCGCCGGCGACGGTCGGAGTTTCGACCGGGCCACCCTCGTCGTCGGCGATCTTCACCGTCCTCATACAACTACGACACCTCCCAGGGTGGAAAGGTCGCGGTGCGGTCGGTTCGGGCAGTCCTCGTCAGTCCGAGCGGTGATCGTGCTGCAGGTCTCCAGCGTTGGCGACCCGGAACGAGTCGCCAATCTTCACTCGGGTGACCTTTCCGCCGGCGAGGATCGGCACCGGATCGCCAGATTCGACGGTGACGGTGGCGCCGGCGGGATCGACGGCGATGGCGATGTCGCCGCCGCGGCGGTGCAGCTTGAAGCGCATCGCCTGCCATCCTTTGGGCAGGCGCGGCGCGATCCGCACATGCGTGCCCGAGTCACGGACACCGGCGAACCCGTGCACGAGGCACGCCCACACCCCGCCGACGTTGGCGATGTGGGCACCGTCGACGGTGTTGCCATGCGTGTTGGCGATGTCCAGGAACAACGACTCGCGGAAGTAGTGCATCGCCAGCTCGGCGTGCCCGACCTCAGCGGCCATGATCGCCTGCACGCACGCCGACAGCGACGAATCGCCGGTGGTGATGGCGTCGTAGTAGTCGAAGTTGCGTCGCTGCAGATCCGGCGCGAACTCGTCGCCGCGCAGGAAGTTGGCCAGCACGACGTCGGCCTGTTTGAGCACCTGGTGGCGGTAGATCACCAGCGGGTGGAAGTTGAGGAGGAGCGGATACTTGTCCTCCGGCGTGCCTTCCCAATCCCACGACTCGCGGCCAAGGAACGCGTCGTCCTGCGGGTTGATGCCGAGCTCGGCGTCGTACAGGACGCACATCGAATCGGCGGCCCGTATCCACGCCGCGACCTCGTCGTCGGCGAGACCGGTGGCGGCGACAAGTGCACGGTGTCTGCCGGCATCCGCGGACCGCAGCCGGCTGACGACGTCGGCGGCGAACCGCAGCGTGAAGCGGGCCATCACGTTGGTGTAGAGGTTGTCGTCGACGACCGCCGTGTACTCGTCCGGGCCCGTCACTCCATGGATGTGGAACACCGGCGGATCGGCTCCGTCGTAGAAGCCGAGGTCGGCGAACAGCCGGGCCAGCTCGACGAGCATTTCCGCGCCCTCGCCGTAAAGGAACTCGGTGTCGCCGGTGGCGGTGACGTAGCGGTCGAGGGCGTGGGCGACGTCGGCGTTGATGTGGTACTGGGCGGTGCCCGCCGGGTAGTACGCCGAGGCCTCCTCACCATTGATCGTCCGCCACGGGTACAACGCGCCGCGTTGCGACATCTCGATCGCTCGTTGGCGTGCGGTGGGGAGGGTGCGGTAGCGGAAGTGGAGCAGGTCGCGGGCGGCGTCAGGGTTGGTGTACGCCAGCAGCGGCACCATGTAGACCTCAGTGTCCCAGAAGTAGTGACCGTCGTAGCCGGATGCCGTGACGGCCTTGGCGGCGATGCCGCGCCCGCCGATCTGGGCCGAGGCCTGGGCCATCTGGAACAGGTTCCAGCGGATCGCCTGCTGGGCGGCGTCGTCGCCGTCGACGGCGACGTCGGTGCGTGCCCAAAACCGGTCGAGCCAGGCGTGCTGCTCGGCGAGCAGATGGTCCCAGCCGGCAGCTTCGGCGTCTTCGAGCGTGGTGCGGCAGCTGGCGGCGAGCTCTTCGATCGACACGTCGCCGGCCGGCTCGGGCACCTGGCTGGAGCAGTGGTAGGCGAGGTACTTGGTGAGCGTCACGATCTGACCCGCGGCGACATCGAGCCGCATCGTCGTCGCAGCGCGATCTGCAGTGAGCTCGGTGTCGAACGCCGCATCCCCGCCGGCGATCGCATGGCGATATGCGGCGGCGATCGTCATCCCGCTGCCGACGCACCGATAGCCGACCGTGACGGTGCCTCCACCGGGTGAGCCGGCGTCGGCATGGGTCTGCAGTGCCGGTTCGAGGACGCGGTGATCGAACACCCGCCCGCCGCGGGGGTCGGCCTTCGTCCGCCCAGCGTTCGGCGTGGCGATGTCTTGGCGGTTGACGAGTTGCGAGGTGACCGTGACGTCTGCCGGCGCGTCGAGCAGCTCGATCGACAGCTGCAACACGGCGAGGTGTCGGTGCTCCAGGCTGACGAGTCGCTCCGACGCAACACGAACCTTCCCGACGCGGGTGTGCCACGTCAGCTCGGAGTGCAGCACCCCCGTGCGGAAGTCGATCTCCCTGCGGAAGTCGGTCACGTGCGACCGCTCGGGATGGTCGGGCGCCAGGCGCAACACCTCATCGCCGATCCTCAACTCGATCGACTTCGCCTCGGGTGCGTGGAGCATCGACTGGCCGGTGCGGGCCAGGGCGAACGCGGTCTCCGGGTAGACGATCGGGAACGTCTCGTGGAAACCGTTGACGAAGGTGCCTGTCGAGTCCGGGTCGGGCGCCCAGTCGGCGCGCAGCCCGAGGTAGCCGTTGCCGATCGCGAACAACGTGCCGGTCAGCCCACCGTCGTCGTCAGCGAGGCCCATTTCGACGAGCCGCCAGGGGTCGGTCGGGAACCGGGTCTGATCGATGGCGATCGTGCTGCTCTTGGTCGTCACGGCAGCGTCTCCTCGAGATCGTCGACGACGATGTCGGCGCCCGCCGCGGTCAGTGCCTCGCGGTTGCCGCCCCGGTCCACGCCGATGACCAGCGCGAAGTCGCCGGCGTGGCCGGCGGCAACGCCCGAGCTGGCGTCCTCAACGACAACCGACTGGGCCGGAGTGACGCCGAGACGCTCGGCTGCATACTCGAACGTCGCCGGCTCGGGCTTCCCGGCGAGGTGGTGCTCGGCAGCGACGACCCCGTCGACGACCGCAGCGAAGCGGTCCTCGATGCCCGCGGCGCGCAACACGGGACGGGCGTTCTTCGACGACGACACGATGGCACTCGGGACACCGGCCTTGTCGAGCAGGTCCATCACCTTCAGCGTTCCCGGATAGGGCGCGATCCCCTGGCGGGCGAGCACCGCGTTGAACATCTCGTCCTTGCGGTTGCCCATCGCGCAGATCGTGTCGTCGCCCGGCGGGTCGGACGGATCACCCCATGGCAACTCGACGCCGCGCGAGGCGAGGAACGTCTTCACTCCCTCGTAGCGCGGGCGGCCGTCGACGTAGGTGAGGTAGTCGTTGCCGTCGAATCCCCACGGGGCGAACAGCTCGGCCCAGGCCCGTTCGTGGATCTCGGCGGTGGGGGTGACGACTCCGTCGAGATCGAACAGCACCGCGCCGAACGACGGCCACTCGACGATCCCACCAGCACTCACGTGGCGCATCGTAAACGTCAGTGAGCGAGCGGCTCGCCGCGGCGACGGTCGGAGCCGACCTCACCCCCAATCCCAGCGAGGAACGTCAGAAGTCCACGGCATTGTCAGTCCTCGTCGAGTGAGCAGTGACTGCGGAAGTCGTCGTCGAGACGATGGACTCCCGAGAGCGTGAAGTAGGCGGGGTGAACCGTTCCGTCGTCGAGCGTCACGAACAGGACGTACTTGCCCTGCTGTGACGGTGTCACCCACCAGAAGATGTACTGATGCCCTTCCGACCGGAACCCGAGACTTGTGCCGCGAACGGCTTCGGCCGGCGTGGCCTGCGTCGGGTCCGCTTGCGCGAAGGCGGTGACGGCTTGAACGGTGATCGACCTAATCGCGCTGCTGGCTGTGACCGATCGGTTGCGACTGTCTGCGAGCGAGAATCGCACCGGGACGACCGAGTGGGCTTGCACCGCGTTGTTCGAAGGTGGGTTGGCGACCGGGCTGAAGAAGCCGGTGAACGCGTAGCGCACGAAGTACTGAACACTGGCGCTTCCCATGTTGCCGGCGCGATCGACCGCTCCCGCGCAAGTCGCCGTCAACGTCCCCACACCGTTCGGTGTCGCGCCGCTGACCGAGAGAACTGCTGGCGCAGCAAGCCCTGACAACGTGTCGCTGCTCTGGCAACCCGGTGCCGGGGCGCCGAGCGTATAGGTAGCTCCCGAGGTGACTCCCGTGACACGCACCGTAGGAGCAGTCAGGTCAATGCTGATCGAGGGTGATCTTGCCGTGGCGGTGTTACCCGCGCGATCGGAGGCTGTGCCCGTCACAATCTGACCAGCGCCTTGACTCGACAGCACGGTGTCGCCGGGGCACGTCGCGATCCCCGACAGCGCGTCGGCGCACGTGAAGTGCACGGTGACTGCTTGCCGGTTCCACGTTCCGTTGCTTGTCGTGGTCACGACGATGACCGGCCGGGTTCGGTCGATGCGAATCCCAGTCACCGATGCCGATGCGACGTTGCCGGCTCGGTCGCGGACAGAGGCCGTCGCGGACAGCGCCGATCCTTCGCCGGTCACGACCGTGTTCGACGGGCAAGCTCCGGCAGCCAGACCGGAGAGCGAATCGGCACACGTCCAGTGCACGACCACGTCCGCGTGATACCAACCGTTCACACTCGTCCCACCGACGATCGAGCCGCTGATCGTCGGCGGGGCGAGGTCCACGTTGACCGGGCCGCGCGTCGCCGTCGCCGTGTTGCCCGCGATGTCGACTGCGGTTCCGGACACCGTCTGGTTCGCGCCGGCGC
>DATBKA010000110.1:0-17730 GCA_036556105.1 Ilumatobacteraceae bacterium
AGGTCGACGGCGATCGTGGCATTGATCGACACGAAGTTGTTCTCCTGACCGATGATTCGTGGGTCGTTGACGTACCGCACCGGCCACAGCTCGAAGGCGCTGTTGTCGTCGAGGAAGTCGTAGAGGCGCTTGGTGCCGAGTGCGAACGTGCCGACCGCCTTGGTGCGGTTGAGCAGCTTGTTGACGCCGGTGACGACACCTTGCTCGACGAGATCAACCACGCCGTCGCTGAGCAGCTCGGTGTGCACGCCGAGATCGTCGTGATCGGAGAGTGCGGCGAGGATCGCGTTCGGGATGCCACCGATGCCGGTTTGGATCGTCGAGCCATTGGCGATTCGCTCGGCGACGAGCGCGCCGATGCGGCGATCGATGTCGTTCGGTGCGGCGGGTGGGACCTCGATCAGCGGGTAGTCGGCTTCCGACCAACCGGCGACCTGGCTGATGTGGATCTGATTGCGCCCGAATGTGCGCGGCATGTTCGGGTTGGCCTCGAGGAAGAAGCGGGCCCGGCCGATGAAGGAGGCGACGTAGTCGGCGCTGACCCCGAGGCTGAAGTAGCCGTGCCGATCAGGGGGTGAGGCAGCGGCGATGACCAGCGGGTCCGTCGTGGCTCCGGCGAGGATGGCGCGCATCTCACTGAAGTTGCTCGGGACGAGATCGATCGTGCCTTCTTGGAAGCGCGGCCGGGTCACGTGTGACAAGAAGTACGAGACGTGGTGCAGCGGGCCGGCGGTGGTGTGCAGGTACGGCCGGTCGTGCAAGGAGTGCATCTGGTGGACGCGCACGTTGGTCAGCCGGTCCGAGTGTTGCTCGATCGCGTCGAGCACCGTGACCGGTTCGCCGTTGCCCAACGGCACGATGATGTCGCCATCGGCTCGGACGTGATCGAGCACCGCCTCGGTCGGCACCGGGCGCAACTCGCGGAGCTTGCCGGTCAGTGTCGGCATGTCGCCAGCCTTCTCCGTTCACTCTGCGGCGCGGTCATACGTGGACTCTGGCAGATGTGGGGTCGTACAGCGGTCGCAGCGAGGCGCGCGCCGCCACCGGCTGGCCGGCGACTTCGATCGTGAACTTGCCGTCCTCGAACCACTGGCGGGCGACGTCACGCTCGGGCGCGTGGACGTACCCCATGCCGATCGAGGCACCGACCGTGTGGCCGTACGTCGCCGAGGTGAGGTGCCCGACGCACGTTCCGTCGCGATCGATCGGCTCGCCATGGAAGAGCAACGGCTCCGGATCTTCGAGGGCGAACTGCACCATCCGGCGGGCGACGCCGCGCTCGCGCTGCGCCAACAGCGAGTCGCGACCGATGAAACCACCCGGCTTGTCCCATGCGATCGTGAACGCCAGACCGGCCTCGAGCGGCGAGTCGCCGGCGGAGATGTCGTGGCCCCAACTGCGATAGCCCTTCTCGACCCGCAGCGAATTCAGGGCGTGGTAGCCGGCAGGCCGTGCGCCGGCCGTGACCACGGTGTCGTAGATGTGTCCGGCGATGTCGTACGGGACGAGCAGCTCCCATCCGAGCTCGCCCACGTACGTGATCCGGGTGGCGCGCACGAACCCGAGGCCGAGATCGATCTCGCGCGATGCCCCGAACAGAAACGCGTCGTTGGAGAGGTCGCAGTCGGTCATCGGCTGCAGCAGATCGCGCGCCTGCGGACCCATCACGGCGATCATCGCCATCGTCCCCGACACGTCCGTCACGACGGCGAACTCGTCGTCCTCGACGTGCCGGCGCAGCCAGGCCAGGTCGCGCGGCGCGGTCGCCGGGGCGGAGAGGACGAGGAACTCGTGCTCGGCGAGTCGCGTGACGGTCACGTCGGCCTGGATGCCACCGAACGGGTTCAGCCATTGGGTGTAGACGATCCGTCCGGGCTCGACGTCGACGTCGGCAGCACACACCCGCTGCAGCACGACCAGCGCGTCCCGGCCTTGCACGGCGAACTTGCCGTAGGTGGAGATGTCGAACACGCCGACGCTCTCGCGCACGGCGCGGTGCTCGGCGGCAGAGTGATCGAACCAGTTCGGACGCCCGTACGAGTAGGCGTAGCGGCGCTCGACGCCGTCGGGCGCGTACCAGTTCGGTCGCTCCCACCCCAGCAGCTCGCCGAACACCGCGCCGTTCGCCTCGGTGTGGGCGTGCAACGGGCTGCGGCGCAGCGGCCGCGCACTTTGCCGTTGCTGGAACGGCCAGTGCATGTCGTAGGCGACGTCGAGGGTCTCGGTGACTCTCTGTTCGAGAAAGCGCCGGTTGGTCTCGTGCGCCATGACCCGCGCCGGGTCCGCCTCGGGGAGGTCGATCGGCGACCGACCGTCGACGACCCAATCGGCCAGCACCGAACCGATGCCCGGGCCGGTGAGGAAGCCGGTCGAGTTGAAGCCGGCGGCGATGTACAGGTTGCGCAGGTTCGGCGCCTCGCCGCAGTGATAGACGCCATCGGGCGTGAAGCTCTCCGGCCCACCGAAGAACAGACGGATCCCCGCCGACGCCAGCGCCGGGATGCGCTTCATGGCGATCTCGTAGAAGGGCCCGAGGTGATCCCAGTCCTCGGGCAGGTGCACGAACGCCGCGTCGCCGGGGATGCCGCGGGACTGCCACGGGTGACTGCCGGGCTCGAAGAACCCGACCATCAGGCCGTCGCCTTCGTTCTTGACGTACATCCAGTCGTCGGAGCTCTTGATCGTCGGCAGGCCACGGGGCAGCCCGGGGATCGCCTCGGTGACGACGTAGTAGTGGGCGAGAGCTTGCAACGGCACGTGCACGCCGGCGAGCGCGGCGATCTCGCGACCCCACATCCCTGCGCAGTTGACGACGTACTCGGCCTCGATCGCGCCCGCCGCGGTCTCCACTCCCGTCACGAACCGTCCGTTGTGACGAAACCCGGTGACGGCCATGTGCTCGAAGATCTGCACGCCGCGCTGGCGGGCGCCGCGGGCCAGCGACATCGTCGTGTCGGTGGCGTTGCCGCGCCCGTCCTCCGGGTAGAACAGCGCCCCGACCAAGCCTTCGGCGCTGAGCAGCGGCCACCGCTCCAGCGTGCCGTCGGCATCGAGGATCTCGATCGGGATGTCGTCGTGGCGGGTCACCGAGGCTTGGCGCTTCAGCTCTTCCCACCGATCGGCGTTCGTGGCCAGGTGCAGCGTGCCTGTCGGTTCCCATCCCGTCGACAACCCCGTGTCGGCTTCGAGCGACTTGAACACGTCGATGCTGCGCTTGACGACCTGGCGCATGCCGGAGGTCGGCCGTGCCGTCGTGATCAGGCCGGCGGCATGCCACGTCGTGCCCGAGGTCAGTTGGTTGCGTTCGAGGAGCACCACGTCGGACCAGCCACGTCGGGCGAGGTGGTAGGCGACGCTGCAGCCGACGACGCCGCCCCCGACGATCACGACTCGGGCCCGGTCCGGCAAGGTGGTTTCCATCGCCAGCATTCTGCTCGCTCCGGGCGGGGACTGGGCCTGCCAGAATCCTCTGGTGCTCGACGCCGACCTCGACGCCTCCGTCGTAGAGGGTTTTCGCAACGGCGACGAGCAAGCAGTGCGGGAGGTGTACCGGCAGTTCGGCCGGCTCGTCTTCACCGTCGCGATGCGCGTCCTCGGTGACCGTCAACGGGCCGAGGACGCAACCCAGCAAGCGTTCGTCCAGGCGTGGCGTGCCGCGTCGACGTTCGAGCCGGGCAGGGGCATGGCGCCCTGGTTGGCCACCATCGCTCGCCGCGTTGCCATCGACATGCAGCGCAGCGAGGCGCGCCGTCCGGCTACGTCGCTCGAAGTGGCGGCTGCGGATGACTCGGCGTTGGTCAGCGCTCCCCCTTCGGCCGAGGCTGTCTGGGAAACGTGGCAGGTGCGCGCCGCCATCGACATGTTGCCGCCCGACGAGCGGGAGGTGGTGCGCTTGCAGCACCTGGAGGGCTACAGCCACAGCGAGATCTCCGACAAGCTCGGAGTCGCCCTCGGTACGGTGAAGTCGCGCTCGTTTCGTGCCCACCAGCATCTGGCCACCCGCCTGCGGCATCTGCGCGAACCGAGCGACGATGATTGACGTAGACATGAGTGACTTGGTGAGGCGGGAGGTGATCGATGGACAGCGTTGACGACGACGGCACGCTCGATCCTGAGATCGCCGCGCTTCTTCGCGACCCGACGCTCTGGGAAGAGCCCGGCGCGGACCTTGAGGACCGCGTTGTCGCCGGTATCGCCTCAGAGCGGCGCGTCGTCGTGCCGCTCCGTTCACCGCGCCGTCGTTGGCCGGGGCAACTCGTCGCCGCCGCGATCGGCGCCGCGGCCGCAGCACTGATCGCGGTCGCCGTGAGCGACATCGGTGCCGATCGCTCCGACGCCCAGATTGCACTGGGAGGGACGGATCTGGCACCGGACGCCACCGGCAAGGCGGAGATCACCTCGCTGTCGTCTGGTGTTCGGATCGAGCTCTCGGTCCCCGACCTCCCGCGCCGCGACGGCGACGAGTTCTACGAGGGGTGGCTGAAGAACTGCGACGGCACGGGTCTCGTGCCGATCGGCACGTTCCATGATCTCGACGGCGCGACGGGCTGGGCCGGCGTGTCGGTCGCCGACTTCCCGATCCTCACCGTCACACGCGAGGTCGTCGCCGCGCCGAAGGACGCGGCTCAAGGATCATCAGGTGAAGTGGTCGTCAGCGGCAACCTCGCCGCCTGCCCGGGCTGAGCGCGCCCGATGCGCAAGTCGTCGGCAGCGATCGGCACCACGTTCTTTCTCCTGGTCGCTCCGGGGGTGGTCGCCGGTCTCGTCCCGTGGCTGATCACGCGCTGGCAGATCGGTCACCGGGGTTCATCGCCGTGGGTGCCGGCGCGCATCCTGGGGGTCGCTTTGATTGCGCTCGGAGCAGGCGCGCTGCTGCTGGCGTTCTGGCGATTTGTCGCCGAAGGAGTCGGCACACCGGCGCCGGTCGCACCGACGCAACGGCTCGTCGTTGGCGGGATGTATCGGTACGTGCGCAACCCGATGTACCTCGCCGTCGCCAGCATCATCGTCGGTCAGGCGGGTCTGCTCGGTCAGCCTGGCCTGCTGATCTACGCGGCGGGGTTCGTTTTGGTGGTGAGCGTGTTCGTCGCCGTGTACGAAGAGCCGACGCTGCGCCATCAGTTCGGCGACGAGTACGTCGACTACTGCCGTGGCGTGCCACGCTGGCTGCCACGGCTGACGCCGTGGGACCCCGAGGGCGACGCTCCCGACGCCGGCTGATCAGCGGCGCTTGACGCGACCGCGTTCATCCGGAGGGACCTTGGTCTCTGGTCGTCGTGGTGTGCGGTGTGGTTCCGTGGCCGGACTCGACTCCGGAGGGCTCGCATGGCACAGGTTTCCTCATCAGGTCCCGCGTTCCAACACATCGCACTCATGGTGCGCGACATCGACAAGTCGCACCGCTTCTACACCGAGGCGCTCGGCTTCGAGCAGTGCGCCGCCCTCGATCCGCAGATGACGACCGAGATCGCCGGCCAGCCGGTCGACTTCCGCTTCTACCGGGGCGCCCCCGACCGGCATCACGACTTCGCGCTGGTGCAGACGCCGAACCCGTCGGCCTTTCCCGCGGCCGACACGGCATGGAACATGTTCGACAACAAGGTCGGCATCAATCACATCGCCATCTGCTATCCGTCGCGCGATGAGTTCCTCGCCCGACTCCGCCACCTCCGCGAGATCGGCATCGAGTTCCGGATGCGCGGCAACCACGGCATGACCCACAGCGTGTACGTGTCGGACCCCGACGGAAACGGGGTCGAAGTCCTGTACGAGCTCCCAGAAGAGGTGTGGGTGCACGACGTCAACGGGGCGCTGAACTACTTCGACCCGGTACCGCTCGACGGTGACGAGTCGCTCGACGATCGGCTCGACAACCCGGTGTTCTCGGGAGCTTGACGCTGAGGACGTCATGATCGGCAAGCGCTCACGCTGTGCCCCATCAATCCATCGAGTGACAGCGCGATCGTCAGCCGTATCCGACCCGGACGGTCGACGAAGACCCGTATCCAACCTTCGTCATTGGGTGCGATGCAGGCCTCGCCTTCCGCCACGGTGTAGAGATCGGTGTACCTGAATCGCACCGTGGTCCACCCCGCCTGCGTCGCGTCGACGACGAGCTCGTCCGGTTGTACCGCAACCAACCGTGCCCCATTGTCGACCAATGGCTGCGGATCGGCGACGGCGTAGACCTGCCAGTCGCCATTCGCCCACACTTGCGTCAAGTACGCCGGATGGCTGCGAATGACGGCCGCCTCGTCCGCCGACATCGGGCGGAGGGCACCGAGCGGCAAGGCGACGATCGAGACGGCGTGCTGCTGCAACCACTCGTGGTACGTCTGTGCGTCGAGGGTTCCGGTGTACAGCTCCGGATTCAACTTTCGATCGAGTTGCGTCTCCCAGCCACGGGCGATCCCGTCGATCCGCAGCGCCAACGTGTCGGCCTGAGCAAACGTTTGCGTCGGAACGACCTCGACCCGAACCGGTTGTGGAAGCCCGTCGAGGTAGGCAACCAGCGAGTCGTAGTACGCCGCGCTGGCCGTCCGGTCGGCGGGCAGGAACGCGATCGAGATGTAGGCCACGTTCCAGACGAGGCTGCCGACCACGATCATCGGGATCACCCTGCGCCGGTGGCGCAGGAGCGTCAGCGCCGCCGCCGGACCGGCGACGAGCCAACCCAGGCGCACGACATTTCCGCCGAGCGGCGACCTGATCACGAACGCGCCCAACGCGGTGACGCAGTAGGCGATCGTCCCCCACCGCACGAGCGGCACGGCGCGACCGCACCAACCAGCGCCCAACACGGCCACCATCAGCAGCACCAGGCTGCCCGATGTGAACGGGAACCAGCCGCCCTCGGGGAAGAGCACGATCAGTGTGCCGATCGGAACCACGGTGGCCAGGAACGCGATCGCGATCAGTCGCCGTGGGGCCGCTCGCGCCAACCAGATCGCGGCGAGCACGACGGCCAACAACAGTCCTCCCAACGGTGACGACAGCCCGCAGAGCGCGGCGGATGCGCCGAGCAGCCACGGGCGTCGGCGTTGCAACGCCAGCGCCGCCAACGTTGCGAACATCACCGCCGGCAGGAACGTCAGCCGGCCGCCCCACAGGTTCACGCCGCAGCCACATGCGAACAGGACGACACCGACCGCGGGGTCGGGCAAACCAGACGTGGAACGGTGCCACCGTTCGACGACGAGCTGGAAGCTCCGGGTCGCCACGAGGACCGAGACGATGGCGACCGGCACGACACCGAACATCGCTCCGAGCACCGGCGAGACGACACCGAAGCCAGGAAGCGGGTGCCCGCCGAACCACAGGTTGTTCCACACGAACACACCGCGACGCGAGAGCTCGGCGCGGAAGTGCCCGCTGGCGAAGTCCTGCGACGGCGGGCGGAGCACGATGTACGTGCCACAGATCGCGGCGGCGACCGCCATCCCGGCGAACCGGCTTCGCTGCAACGGCAGGCGCTGCGGGGAAGCGGGTTCAGCGTCGTCGGCGATCCCGTGGGTCATGTCCAGACCGACTGACATCAGCGTCCGTCGTCGCTCGCGAGACCAGGGGCCTTGACGACGATCAGCTCGCTGTCATCGGCCAGCACCGGGTTCCGGCCGGTGTTCGGGAAGTTGTTGTCGCAGCCGAACAGCAACCTCGAGTGCGACATCACGTGGACTGCCTCGATCGATTCGCACGTCACCTGGAACGGGTCGCCGAGGCCGATGTCATCGGCATGCAGCGCTGGCAACGACACGAGATCCGGGTCTGGTATCGCCGCCAGCTCGACGACGAGCGACTTCGTCGTCGTTCCCCCGGCAGCGGCGAGATCGACGACATACACGGGCCGCGCGATCGCCGTTGCACCGCGTCCGCCGTCGCGTTCGATGACCACCAGTCGATGCGAGTCGAGTGCCTGCGCATCGGAGATGAACCGCACCGGCTCGTCGGTGTGGTAGTCCGCCATCCTGGTGAACGAGTCGGTTGACGTGTTGTATTTGTAGATGCGTCGCGAGAGTGGATCGTCCCCGACGACGGCTCCCTCGAGCACGACGATCAAGCTCCGACCGTTGGTGGTGACGGCCATCGCCTCGATGCCGCGGCTGTTGAGGACCGATGGCGTGCCGACGAGGTGTGGGTTGTTCGGCGACATCAGGCCGTCGGGGAGGTCGATCGGAGCCTCGAGCAGACGACCATGCCGATCGAAGTGCAAGATCCACGGCCCGAACTCGTCGCCGACCCACAAGTCACCGTGGCGATCGCGCTGCACCGATTCGGGATCGATGTCGCCACCCGTGAGCCAGCGCTCGGCCGTTCCCTCACGCACGATGGGGAAGCCGATCAGTCCGTCGGGATCGGCGAACTGGATGTAGCGGCCGACGGCGACCGACCCCGACCCGCCCTTGGCAGTCTTGAAGTCCGGGGTGACGAAGTAGGCGCGGATCAAGAAGTCGCGTGAGTTGGCCTTGCCCCCGAAGCCGTTGTCAGGCATCGCCAGCAGTTCGCCGCGCTGCCGGCCGGAGACGATCGCCGAGAACCCTTCGACCGGCTGCGATGGAGTCGGGAAGTGGATGCCATTGATGACGGTGTCGGTCTGACCGGCGGGCACGAGCCCTGAACCGGAGGGCGGTCCGGGTGCATAGGTCTCGACCGGTAGCACGGCGCGGCCGGCCAATCGAGGACCGTCGCGGCCGTGGCCGCCGTCGGCGACGACGATCGGCGCGGAGACGAGAAAGATCAGCGCGGAGACGACTCCGGCGTGACGGAATGTACGCGAGTCCATGAGTG
Organism: Ilumatobacteraceae bacterium; assembly: GCA_036556105.1. GTDB lineage: Bacteria > Actinomycetota > Acidimicrobiia > Acidimicrobiales > Ilumatobacteraceae > JAENVT01. Next base: position 8,785 of record DATBKA010000110.1, read on the forward strand.
AAGCTCCTTTCGAGCGGTTGCACCGTGATCGTCGGCCGCACCGAGTCCCAGGAACAACGGCTTGCGATCACGACCTGGCCCGGGATTGTCCCGGTCTCACGGCAGGCGCAAGTCGGGACACCGGTACCATTCACCCAGTACGCCACCCGTCGTACCGTTGGCTCCGAGGAGGCAAATGAACGACAACGGGGTGTTGGCGGAACCAGCGGGCCGGACGATCAGCGTCGGTGTCGGCGGGCTCGCCGCGCTGGCCGGCGCCTCGGCGATCGCGGTCATTCTCGGGCTGCGCGTCGCCAACGAAGGTCCGGAGCCGCACCATCTCAACTGGTGGCTCGTCGCCTGGTTGGTGGTCGGTGTGGTCGACGCGTTGTCGGGTGCGGCGCTGTTGAGCCGCTTCGGCCACCGACGCCTTGCCGGTTGCCTGGTGATCAGCGGCGCGGCGTTCTTGGTCGTCGCCGTGGCCATGCAGAGCGGCGGCTACGTCGCCTCCATCGACCATGCCAGCGGCTGGGACGACCTCGTCGGGGCCACGGCGTGGGCGCGCCCCGTCGCTGGCGGTGTGCTCGCTGCCCTCGTTCCGTGGGAGCTCGCCAGCACCGGTCGACGAGCTGCGTTCGAGATCGCGTGGTGGCTGACGGCAGCGCTCATCGCCGTGATCGCTGTCGGCGAAGCCAGTGGTGCACGGTCATCGGGAGTTGACGTCGTCGACGTCGCCACGTGGCTGGTGGCGATCTCCGCCGCAGTGGCGGCACTGCGGCTCATCGTCGTCTGGCGCTCGGGGCCGCGCCATGCCGACGATCCTCTGCCGGGCTGGCTTGCCAGTGGCGCCGTCGTCGCCTGCCTCGCCGTCATCCCCGACCGCTTCGGCGTGTGGGGTTGGAGCCTGCCGGGCAACGACGTGATCGGTCCGATGCTGTTGCTGGCGACGCTGCCCGTGATGACCGTCGGCGTCCTCGTGCGGGCACTGCGCGAACGACCCGGGCGCTTCCATGGGGTTGCCCATGAAGTGATTGGCTGGCTCGCCTTCTCGGGGGCGATCGTCATCGTCTACACCGGTGTGGTCGCGGGGCTCGGCAGGCTGGTCGGTGGCAATGGTCCGACGTGGCTGCTTGTGGCGACGACAGGAGTCGTCGCCATCTTCGTCGAGCCGGCCAGGCGGCGGATCCGCGGAGTCGTCGATCGGCTCGTGTGGGGTGCACGCGATGATCCGCTGAAGGTCGTGCGTGGCGTCGTCGACCACGTCGGCGCGGATTCCGGCGACGAGCTTCTCCCCGCACTCGTCGCCAGCTTGCAGCGCGAGCTGCGCTTGGACGCGGTGGCAATCGACGTTCGCACGGCGGGCGGGTGGCGCCGCGAGGCTGCGTACGGTCCGCCGACGACGTACGAGCGCATCGTCGAACTGCGGCAGCGTGACGAGATCGTCGGCCGGCTGGTGGTCGGCCTGGAGCACGGCCCGTTCCTGCGACCACGTGACGATCGCGTGCTGGCCGAGGTCGCCGGGCCGCTTGGTCTCGCGGTCGCGTGGGTCCGCTTGGCCGCCGATCTTCGTCGCTCGACCGTCTCGATCGTGTCGGCTCGTGAAGAAGAGCGACGCCGACTGCGGCGCGACCTGCACGACGGTCTCGGCCCGGCGCTGACCGGAGTCTCTCTCGGATTGAGAACGGCTGTGCGCCAACTCGAACGGTCGTCGCAGGCGGAGACGCTGACGCCGACGCGTGACCTTCTCGCCAGAGTCGCCGACGAGGTCGACGCGCTCGTGATCGAGGTCAAGCGAGTCGTCCGTGATCTCCGTCCGACGGCCCTCGATCAGCTTGGGCTGTTCGATGCGGTCGGCGAGTTCACGCGTACGTTCAGCGACGATCTCGAGTTCCACCTGACGATGCCGAGCGAGCCGATCGAGTTGCCCGCTGCAGTCGAGGTGGCGACGTATCGAATCATCACCGAGGCAGTGACGAACGTCGTTCGCCATGCCCGAGCAGCGCAGTGTTGGTTGTCGATCTCGACTGGCCCGAGCGTCGACATCGACGTCGTCGACGACGGGATCGGTGTTGTCGGTGATGTGCCACTCGGCGTCGGCTGGACAGCGATGCGCGAACGCGCCGCCGAGCTCGGCGGCAGCGTGCAGATCACTCCGAACCCGCCGCACGGCACTCATGTGCACATCCGGCTCCCGGTGACGTTGCCGTGATACAGCGGCCCACCACGATCCGGGTGGCGATCGTCGACGACCATCCGATGTTCCGCCTCGGCCTCGCCGCGGCCATCGAGGAGATGGACGGCATCGAGCTCGTCGGCGAAGCGCAACGCGCCGACCAGGTTGCGGTGCTCGTCGAGACGGCGCTGCCGACGGTGGTGTTGCTCGATGTGCGTCTGCCCGACGGTTCCGGATTGGAAGTCAATCGTTGGATCGCCGACCACCATCCCGAGGTGCACGTCGTGATGCTGACGATGTCGGAGGATCTCGACACCGCCCTCACCGCACTGCGTGACGGCGCCAGTGGGTATCTCGTCAAGGGCGCCGGTCCCGAGCGCGTCGAGCATGCCATCCGCACCGTCGCTGCCGGCGACGTGGTGCTCGACCAAACGCTCGCCCATGCGGTCACGGAACTGGCCCAGCTTCGCCGTGGTGCCAGCAACCGCCCGTTCCCGCAGCTGACCAACCGCGAGTACGACATCCTTCAACTCATCGCCGAGGGCCTTGACAACGCATCCATTGCCCGCCGCCTCGTGCTCAGCCCGAAGACCGTGCGCAACCACGTGTCCAACGTGTTTGCGAAGATCCAGGCGCCGGACCGCGCCGGGGCGATCGTTCTCGCTCACCGCTACGGTCTCGGGCCCTGACCCGGCCGGGCGTTGACGGTCGGCCGCTGGGCCCGTCGGGAGGTCTGGCAGGATTGCGAGGTGGGCGGCGATCTGCACCCGGGGAGCGAGCCACAGCAGGCGGAAGCACCCTCGCCCGAGTTGATCGAGCTGGCGAGGGCCTATCGGGTCGCCACCGAGTTCTGGGATTGGCACGGGGTGCACCGCTGGGTGCCGGCGGCCACGATCGTCGCCGCCCTCGGCGCGCTCGATGTCGACGCGGCGACGCCCGAAGCCATCCACGCGGCGCGCGTCGATGCCGACGAGCTGCCGTGGCGCCGCCTGCTGCCGGCCACCGTCGTGATGACCAGCGGGACCGGCGTGAACCTGATGGTGCACGTCCACGACGGCGACCCCGTGACCGTGTGGGTCGAGCTCGAGGACAGCGGCGCGCGGTGGTCGCTTTCTCAAGTCGATCGCTGGGTGCCGCCGCGGTGGGTCGACGGTCAGCCCATCGGCGAGGCGACGTTCTGGCTCCCGGCGGAGCTGCCCATCGGGTACCACACCGTGCACGCCGAGCACCCCGGCGGCCACGGCACATGCGTGCTGATGGTCACCCCGGCCCGTCTGGAGCTCCCTGCCGCCCTGGGTGCCCGGCAGGGCTGGGGGTTCATGACCCAGCTCTACGCGTTGCGCTCTGCTCGGTCGTGGGGGCTGGGCGACCTGTCTGATCTCGGCGACGTGGCGGCGTGGAGCGCTTCCGAGCACCACGCCGATTTCGTGCTGGCCAACCCTCTGCATGCCGCTGAACCGGTGCCACCGATGGAGCCGTCGCCGTACCGGCCGAGGTCGCGACGATTCGCCAACCCGATCTACCTGCGGGTCGAGGACGTGCCCGAGGTCGCTTACCTCGCGGCGGCGGACCGCGCCGCAGTCGAGGAGCAGGCGGCGGCGACACGATCGCTCAACCTTCACGCCGACACGATCGATCGCGATCGAGTGTGGGACGCCAAGCGTGCCGCCCTCGAGATCATTCATCGTGTGCCACGGCACCGGTCACGCCAGTGCAGCTTCGACGCGTTCCGCGCCCGCGAGGGGCAGGGTCTGCGCGACTTCGCCACGTGGTGCGCGCTCGCCGAGCGGTTCGGGTTGCCCACGTCGACGTGGCCCGACGACCTGCGCGACCCGACGTCGAGCGGCGTCGAGGCGCTACGCGACGAGTTGGCCGATCGGGTCCGTTTCCACGAGTGGCTGCAGTGGTGCCTCGACGAACAACTCGCCAACGCCCAACACGCCGCGATCGAGGCGGGGATGGCGATCGGGGTGGTCCACGACCTGGCCGTCGGCGTGCATCCCGACGGGGCGGACTCGTGGGCGCTGTCGAGCATGTTGGCGCAAGGCGTCTCGGTCGGCGCGCCGCCCGACATGTACAACCAACTCGGTCAGGACTGGGTGATGCCACCGTGGCGGCCCGATCGCCTTGCCGAGACCGGCTACGAGCCGTACCGCGACATGATGCGCACGATCCTGCGCCACGCCGGAGGGCTGCGCATCGACCATGTGATCGGTCTGTTCCGGTTGTGGTGGGTGCCGCCGGGATGCCGGCCCTCCGACGGAACCTACGTCGGATACGACCACGAAGCCTTGGTGGGCATCCTCGTCCTCGAGGCGCATCGCGCCGGCGCCGTCGTCATCGGCGAAGACCTCGGCACGGTCGAGCCGTGGACACGTGACTACCTCCGCGAGCGGGGCATCCTCGGCACGTCGGTGTTGTGGTTCGAGAAGGACCCCGCGGACCAGCCGCTGCCGCCGGAACGGTGGCGGGAGATGTGCCTCGCCACGGTGACCACCCACGACCTGCCGCCGACGGCCGGCTACCTCGCCGGCGAGCACATCGACCTGCGCCACCGACTCGGACTGCTGACCCGGCCGGTCGACGAGGAACGCCGGATCGACGCGGCCGATCAACAGGCGGTGCTCACCGAGTGCCGCGCGCTGGGCGTACTGGCCGACGACGCTTCGCAGCAAGAACAGGTCGAGGCACTGCATCGCCTGGTGACCCTGACGCCGGCGCGCCTCGTCGGGGTCTCCCTCGCCGATGCCGTCGGCGATCGCCGGACGATCAACCAGCCGGGCACGACCGACGAGTACCCCAACTGGCGCGTCCCGCTCACCGACGGCGATGGCCGACCGCTGCTGCTCGAGGACATCATGACGTCGGATCGGGCGCGATCATTGGCGGACACGGTTGCCAACCGCGTGAGTGCGACGTCCCGGCCGTCGCGGTAGACCGCGCCACGGGACGCAAGTCCGATCCAATACTCGAAGCTCGCCCGTCGCCGCTCCGGTCGGGGCGAGTCAGCCGGCTCCTGGCGGCTTGGGCGCGGTAGCGGGCCTGCCGCTCGCCAGCCAGCTGCTGGGTGAAATCGGGGTGGTGCATCCTGGCCTCCAGGGTTGTTCGGGGAGTCTGTTTCGCTTGGGTTCACGGTAGGACACAACCCGGACAGGATGAGTCCGCAACCCGTGAAAGACTTGGGACAATGGACACACCAGCCCGCCTGCTCCGGCTGCTCGTGCTGCTCTCGGCGCGAGAAGCCTGGACGGCCGCCCAACTCGCCGAGCGCCTCGAGGTCACCGAGCGCACGGTGCGCCGCGACATGACTCGCCTGCGCAGCCTGGGCTACCCCGTCGCCGGCAGCAGCGGCCCCTACGGCGGCTACGCGCTCGGCGCCGGTGGGCGCCTACCGCCGCTCGTGCTCGACGACGACGAAGCCGTCGCGGTCGCCATGGGGTTGCGCGCCGCGGCCGCCGGTGGAGCACCGGGAGTCGAGTCGGCCGCGCTCTCGGCGCTCACGAAGCTCGACCGGGTGCTGCCCGTTGCGCTACGCGAGCAGGTCGGCGCGCTGCGATCCGTCACGGTTGGTATCGGGCGCACTGAGCTCCCAGCGTTCGCCGTCGACCTGCTCGTCACGACCGCGCTGGCGTGCTCACGTCCCGAACGCTTGCGCTTCTCGTACACCGACGCGAGCGACAACTCGAGTGAGCGTCTCGTCGAGCCGTTTCGGCTCGTCTTCACGAGTCGCTCGTGGTATCTCGTCGCCTACGACACGAATCGCGCCGACTGGCGTACCTTCCGCGTCGATCGCATGAGCGAGCTCAAGCTCACCGGTGCACGCTTTGTGCACCGTGACGCTCCCGACGCGGCACGCCTCGTCGCCGAGGGAGTCGCGCTGCACGCGCACACGCTTCACGCGCGCGTTCGCCTCCACGTACCGATCGCCGAAGCGCACACGATCGTGTCGCGCACGGTCGGGATCCTCGAGCCCGACACTGATCCAAACGCGACCATCGCCCGCATCGGTGGCGACGCCGACTGGATCGCCCGCTACGTCGCCAGCCTCGAATGCCGCGTTGAGGTGCTCGAACCCGAAGAAGTCCGTGCCGAACTGCGCGCCCTCGCCGGCCGCCTCGCCGCCGACCACTCCGCCTGACGCGGATGAGCCGCCTCGCCGAGCCTTCCTGGCGCCGAGCAGTCGGACTGGCGTCGAGCTGCAAAGTTGAATCGGTCACTGGTCATCAGACTCCTGTGAGGCGAGATCAGCGAGGGCGACATCTGGGTCGGCGAGGCGACTCGGATCGAGTCTGCGTCCTCCTGCCACGATTGCCTTCAGCTCGTCGACGACGTCCCAGATGTTGACGTTCATGGCGGCCGTGACGATGCCGTCGCGATGCCAGAATGAGATGAACTCACGGTCGGGAAGGCTGCCGCGGACCGCGACGGCATCAGTGGGGTCGCTGAAGCCCACGTACTCCATGCCCAGGTCGTACTGATCGGAGAAGAAGTACGGGAGATGTGTGTAACGACCGCTTCCGCCGGCGGCGTTGGAGCCCGCTGTGAGGCCTTGGTTGACAGCGTTGAACCAATGTTCGACGCGCAAATAGCGGCCGTAGTGCGGATGCCAGGCGGACGCGACGTCGCCCGCTGCGTACACGCCGGGCACGCTGGACTGAAGCTGCTCATCGACGACGATGCCGTTCTCGACCTTCAACCCGGCCGCGACGGCCAGTTCGACTCTTGGGGTCACTCCGACGCCGATGACCACGACATCGGCGGCTTCGACGTCGCCATTGCTCAGGACGACCTGCTGGACAGTGCCATTGCCGCGCAGCTCGGCGACGCCGGTGCGCAGGCGTAGCTGCGCGCCGTGGTCGGCGTGCAGTCGACAGAACACCTTGCCGATCTCGTCACCCAGCACGCGGTGCAACGGTGTCGGGGCGGGGTCGATGAGGACGACTTCGGCGCCCATCTGTCGCGCCGACGCAGCGACCTCCGAGCCGATCCAACCGGCGCCTATGACCGCGACGCGGCGTGCGGTGCGAATGGCGTCGCCGAGCTGGACCGAGTCGCCAACCGATCGAAGGTAGTGGACGCCGGCAAGGTCTGATCCGGGGATGTCGAGTCGTCGCGGGGCTGCACCGGTCGCGACGACGGCGGTCGTGAACGAAAGGCGTTCGTCGCCGTCGAGGCGGACGTGGTGGGTACCGGGGTCGAGCCCCTCGACTGTGCGTCCTGTCCACAGCTCGATGCCCCGGGCAGCGTAGAAGCCGTTGTCGTGGACGCGTGCGGTCTCGGGCGGCGCCTCCCCACGCAGTACCGCCTTCGACAGCGGTGGTCGCTCGTACGGGGGTTCCTGTTCGTCGCCGACGAGGACGACCCGTCCGTCGAAGCCGCCGGCGCGTGCACCTTCCGCCGCCTTGGCGCCGGCCAGGCTGGCGCCGACGATCACAAGGGTCTGGTCAGTGGTCATGCCGGGCCGGGAAGGCGGCGGCGAGCCGGGCCAGGGTCAGCGCGGCGAGGAGCAGCCCGAAGTCGCGCAGCGCGATGTCGTAGTAGTCGCCGATCAGCAAGAGGTTGGCGATGATGCCGGCCAACCAGGCAGCGACGAGATAGCCACCGAAGACGGGACGGATGGCGACGACGAAGGCGGCCACGATCTCGACGACACCGACGGCGAGCATCGCTTGGTGGGCGTTGCCGGGGATGAGATCGTTGATCTCGGGCGCGAGGTAGCGGTCCCAATCGACGAGCCAGTTCAGGAACTTGTCGATCCCGAAGAGGAGCGGGGCGACGACGAAGCCGATCCGCAAGAGCCAGAACGCCTGGTAGACCGGGTCCTGGAAGCCGAACGCGCGCACCGCGACGCCGGAATGAGGTGCCTCGATCGGTCGGATGGTTGGGGCAATCATGGTGTTCTCCTTCTATCGACAACTAATCTTGACGTTAGCACTGATGGTCTGTATCGTCAAGTAGTAGGTGATTTAGAAAGGGGACCTGTGACGCGGCTCACTATTTATGGCGATTTCAACTGCCCGTTCTCGGCATTGGCCAGCATTCGTGCGGACGTGCTCCTCATCGCCGCCGACGCGTACGAGATCGATTGGCGGGCGATTCAACACGACGCGGCGATTCGGCCGGCTGGCGAACCAGTAGAGGGTGATACTGCTGTCGGCCTAGAGCGTGAAGTGGCCATGATCGCCGACTTGAGCGAGAGCGATGTGCGTCTCCGCCTCGTGGTCCCACGCGTCCGCTCGAACACCGCGGCCGCTTGCGCGGCCTTCGCGGGTGCGGGCGACGAGGCCGATCTGCTTCGCCGGCGGCTCTTCGCTGCGGTTTGGGCCGAGGGCCGCAACATCAGCGATCCCGCAGAGATCGATCGTCTTGGCGGCGTTGACCGCGACGACGTCACCGCTCACCGATGGCAGAACGAGTTCGAGGCGCTTCCCCGACCCATCACGCCAACCCTGGTGCTGCCCGACGGTTACATTTCGCGAGGGCTGGGAGCGCTCGCCCGCCTCGCGGACCTCGTCGCCGCTACCCGCAACCCGGCCGACTGAGGCCCGAAGGAGACACGTTGAGCATGGCCAGCGACGAGTTCGAGGATCGCATCGCCGGCGTGGCGTCGTTGGCGGAACCGCAGCGACGGGCCCTGTACCAATTCATTGTCAACCGGGGCGACGCCGTCGGCAAGGACGAAGCCGCCGAGGCGATGGGCGTAGCCCGAACGGTCGCCGCGTTCCACCTCGACCGGCTCGTCGCCGACGGGCTGCTGACGGTCGAGTTCCGACGCCTGACCGGTCGCCGGGGGC